>JAJDDS010000310.1 GCA_029260195.1 Phycisphaerae bacterium | reverse complement strand
GCGGGCTGTACGACTTCGATTCGGACGGCGACGAAGACCTGTTCATTTCCAATGGCCACGTCTACCCCGAAGCCGCCACGCACGACATCGACTCCGACTACGAGCAGCCGCCGTTTCTGTTCGATCGCGGTCCGGGCTCGCGTTTCAATCGCTCGACCGGCGCGGGCGACATCTTCAAAACAGCTCTTCGCGGCCGCGCCGTCGCGTTCGGCGACTTGGACAACGACGGCGACGTGGACATCGTGCTGACGACGCTGAACGACAAGGTCCGCATCCTCCGCAACGATGTTCCAAACGCGAATGTCCTTGTCGTGGATCTCAAATGCGACGGCGCCAACCACCGCGCGTACGGTTCGATGGTCGAGTTGATCGCCGGTGATAGCATCCAACGACGCTGGATCCACGGCGGCGGAAGTTACCAGTCAGCCGACGCGCCGTTCGCACACTTCGGCCTGGGCGCGACCGTGGTGAGGGATCTGAAAGTCCGCGTTACTTGGCCGGACGGAAAGGCGACGACAGTCGACGCCCCACCCGTCAATCATCGAATCACGGTGACGCCGGACGGGTATCGCGCGAGCGGGCTGAGACGGCGGTGATTAGTGAACATCCTGTATTCGCCATCTTGTTTTCGTGACGTCGGTTGAACCGGGGTGCTGCGGCCTTAAAGCGAAGGCAGATTATGGGGCATGTGGCTTGATCTCGGTTCGCAAACGGGGGTAGCAATGGGTCGGGTATCTCTCATATCATTGACACGCGTGCGTCATTCGGCTGCGGACCGATAATCGATCGCGGTCGTGTTGGAGGTGCGCGGGCTGAGGTCCGCGCGTCGGCGGCGCGTGTTCATGTGATGTGGAGAATGTCGATGCTCCGGGATCGAATGGTATGGATGTGCGTTGCGGGAATCGTGATAACCGGGGGGGCGTCCGCGCGCGGGCAGATCGGTGATCAGCGGAGCGAGACGGTCTCGTTCGTGATGGACAGTGGGGTTCACGATAATGCTTCGCCATTCACGGAGCTTGTGTTTCAACAGGCGGTGGACTTCGGAGATGTGGCGTGGTTTCGTCTGCTGTTCGACGGCGCGTTTCTCGATGTTGGCAGCTACGTACGGATCACTTCGTTCGCGGACGGCGTCGTGCAGGAATTGGACGCCGTGACGTTTGGCGAATGGAAGGGGAGTAGCGCTTTTTTCAACGGCGGATCCGGGCGGTTGGCATTGTACGCCGGCGCGGGCACGACGGGGAATTTCTTCCGAACACGCGAGGCGATCGTTGGAGCGCCGCCGGGGCCGATCCCGGAGACGCTGTGCAGTGGCACCGACGACCGCGTTACGGATACACGCAACGGGATCGCGCGGATGGTCACGCTGAGTCTGAACGGTCCGTGCTCCGGGACGATCGTGACGGCGGCTGGGTGTCTTTTCAGCGCGGGACATTGCGTCGGCACCTTCGGGATCGCGCAGTTCAATGTCCCATCGTCGAACGCGAACGGCACGATGCAGCATCCGGGAGTCGAGGATCAGTACATCGTCGATCCGTCGTCGATCGTCTTTACCAACGGCGGGCAAGGGAACGACTACGGCTACTTCACGTGTTTTCCGAACACGCAAACGGGCCTGACAGCCGTTGAGGCTGAAGGGGTATTCTATCCGCTGGCGTCAGAGCTTCCGCCAGTGGGGACGATCCTTCGGGTGACGGGGTTTGGGTTGGACAACGGTGCGGATAACAACACCCAACAGACCGACGTTGGGGAGTACGTGGGCAACGCGGGGCACACGATTCATCATCGCGTGGATACCACCGGGGGAAATAGTGGGTCGAGCGTGGTCATCGACGCGACGGACGAAGTGATCGGCATCCACACGCACGGTGGGTGTGACGTGGGGCCTGAGACGTTCAACAGCGGGACGGCGATCACACATCCGGCGCTGCAGCCGGAGTTGATTTGCTGCGATCCACCGTTGATCGAGACCCAACCGGTGGACGTGATGGCGTGCCTCGGGGACACGGTGTCGCTCTCGGTAACGGTCGGCGGAGGCGGCGTGTTGGGGCTGCAGTGGCGACAGGACGGTGTCGACATCCCTGGGGCGACGTCGGATACGCTGGTGATCGACCCACTCACCGAATCCGACAACGGTGTGTATGATTGCGTTGTGATGGGCTGCGTCGAGGCGGTCAGCAACGCCGCCACGGTGACGGCGGTCTCGGATATCGAGATTACGTCGCAGCCGGTGGACGTGACGCATGACGTGGGTGACAACGTGTTTCTCTCGGTGGCAGCGGCGGGCGGGACGTTGAGCTTTCAATGGCGCAAGGGCGGCGTCGACATTCCCGGGGCGGAAAGCTTCTTCCTGGTGCTTTCCAACGCGCAGTGCGAGGACGCCGGGGTCTATGACGTGATGTTGGGGAACGAATGCGAGGACACGGCGGTCAGCAATCCAGCCACGGTAACGATCGTGCCGTGCGCGGTTGATGGGGATGGTGACGGCGACGGGGATGTCGACCTGCTTGACTTCCAGATGTTCGTGGCGTGCGCGGCGGGTCCGGGTCAGCCCGTCTCCCCGGCGTGCGCGGTGTTCAATTTCGATGGCGATACGGACGTCGATCGTCATGACTTCGCGGCGTTTCAATTAGTGCATACCGGTTCGTAGCCCCGGTCGGTGCGCGATCGATGACGGGGGGAAGCGCGTTGCCCGATCGGGCGTCCGAGTCCGTCGCTGGTGGCGCACGCTCTTCCAATTTCCCGGCAAGGTGCTTCGCTGCGCTCAGCATGACAAACAGCCAACCGCGATTTCGGCGGTGGCGAAGGGATGAACTCGGCGGATTGTGTGCTGCCGGGTCAGGTGCGAATCGCGGTGGGAGGGTACGCATGCGAGTCGACGTTCGGTTCGCGGCACTCGAGCGTGACTCGCACGCGCGTTCCTTCTCCGGGGGTTGATTTCACATCGATGGTCCCGTTGTGCTGGCGGACGATACGCTTGACGAGCGGGAGCCCCATTCCGCTACCGCCCTGCCTGGTGGTGTAAAAGAGATCGAACAGTTGTGTCAGCGCATTCGGTCCAATGCCGCGCCCGCGGTCGGTGACGAAGATGTTGAGACGCGCGGGCGTGCCGTTGGATCGCGGTGTGACGTTTCCGGAGACCGTGACCGTAGCGCCCTCGTCGGAGTGATGGGCGGCGTTGGTGATGAGTTCACCGACGGCTGAGGCGAGCTTCTGCCGATCGATGTGCCAAGTGGTCTCGCCGGTTTGGTCCTCGGTTTCGAGTGTAATGACACGAGCGCTCACCACGCCCCGCGCTTCCGCTTCCGCGTCGAGGATCAGGTCACGGAAGCACGTCGCCTCGGTGTTGAGCGCGCACAGCCGGCTGAATTCGAAGATCTGGGTGATGCGCCGGTCCATTCGGTCGATTTCGTGGATGATGTCATCGAAGAGGTTTCGGAGTTTCTGGGGGTCGTCGAATCGGCGGAGAGCGAGCTGCGCCGCCGCGCGCATGCCGGCGAGCGGGTTACGCAGTCCATGGGCGACGTTTGTGCAGAGTTCGCCGATGGCTGCCATTTCGCGTGCTTCGACGAGTTGGGTCTGATGCTCGCCGAGTCGATGGGCCATCATGTCGATGCGGCGCGCGAGATGAGCGAGTTCGTCGCGCCCTTGGAGGGGAACGCGGTGTTCGAGATTCCCGCGGCCGATCTCGTCGGCCGCTTGGTTGAGTATCTCGACGGGTTTGACCAGCCAATCACGTATCAAGAGCGTCATAAGTATGAACAGCAGGCACGAGAGGAGGGCGGTGGCGACAACGATGATGTGCGCGAGGGAGGCGACGTCGGCGGTTTTGGCGACGGCGTCGGCGACGAGTCGGTCGTAATCGCGCCGTAGTTTTCGAAGCTGGCGGTCGGCGTCCATAACGAGGGGGACGGACTCGGGGTCGCGCGGGGTCATTGCCGCCAGCGCTTTGACGTCGTCCCGAACGCGGGTCCAGGCGACGCGCTCGAATTCGTTTCCGGCAAGGTTGATGCGGACGCCTATGTCTTCCAGCACGTCCTCAGGCCACCAGTCCTCGTGGTCCCGGAGCGGTCCAAACCCGTGGTCGACGGCGGTTTCGTAGAAGATCTCGGCTCGGACGTCGTCGGTGAAGACGCTGAGCTGTCGCATTTGGGCGTGGTTGAGCGCCTGGTTCGAGATGGTCTTGACCGAGTACGTGACGATGGCTGTCGAGCCGAGGAGCATTCCAAACATCGCGAGAAGAGCGACGCTGAGCTTGCTGCGAATCGTCATGATGGGCCGTTGCCTCGAAGTCGCCCGCGCGATCAGAAGTGATCGGGCTGGTTGTAGCAGAACGAATACCACACGCGGAAGATGTCCATGTCGCTACCATAGCTGCCTATCGGAATCTCGGCTTCGGGATCGTAGATGCTCTCGTAGTTGAAATCGTCGTTTTCGTTGTCCCAACGCACGCGCTGATCGGCGATACTCCCATCCATGTCATTGTACCAACTAGCGCTTCCGTCGGTGTAGAGGACATTGTAACCCACCTTGTGGGCGAAGTCGCCGTGGCCAGGTTGGCTGAAGCGGTACTGCGTGAAGTTGTCCGAGAGGATGGCGAGATGTCGCGCCGCACCAAGCCTGGGGCTGCGCTCGGCGGG
>JAJDDS010000309.1 GCA_029260195.1 Phycisphaerae bacterium | reverse complement strand
ACCACCGGTGCCAACCGCCTCATCGACCTCGAGGATGCCGCCGTCCATGGTGTCGTCGACCCAGACGTCCGTGGCGTTGGCAACGTCCCCCAGACGTAGCGTCCCGTTGGTGATGTCGTCGACATGAAAGTCGTCGCCGCTTATCGTGCCGCCGAGGACGAACCCCGTGCCCTTGCCCAGGCTCACGTCGGCGGTGATGTCACCCTCGACGGTGAGGCCGCGGGCGTTGGGCGCCGTCATGACGCCGGTGACGTCCCCCTCGACCGTAAATCGGGCGCCGCCGCCATTTCCGCCGGAATCCTCGACCAACGTCAGTGCACCATTGAGAGTCCCAGTGATATTCGACCCGGAGTCGAGCGACGAGTACCCCGTCCAGTTCGCAGCCGTCAGACGGATCGACCCCACGTTGGCAGCCCCGATGCCCGCGGCGCCGAACAGGATCTTCACCTCGAAATCGTCCGTGGAAACCGTCGGATTGAGCAGTATGGCCCCCAGGTCATCGGGGGTCGTGTTCCCCGAACTGACGTGCGACCAGATCTTCCAATTGAGGTCGCCCGTCCAGAATGTCACGCCCGGAGCGTCGACGTCGGTCGTGCAATCGAACACGAAGTCGGTCCCTTCCACCAGATCGAGTACTCGGTTCCAATCCACGCAGACCCAGGGGCTGAGCCCACCGTTGTCGCTGCACGTTTGGGCGCGAGCGTGCTCCGCGAAGCCCACCAGGGCGATCGCGGTGCTCAGTGTCAAAATGTTATGTTTCGCGTTCATTTTAAAGTTCCTCAGATTTCTAGTTCAGAAGAACCATCAGTCGTGTTACCATGGTGCATGGTGGCTCATCAGGAGACGAACCATGCGTCTTGCTACATCGGTCCTTGGCGTTTTGGCGCTGTCGGGGGGGCTCGCGCGCGGGCAGGTATTCTCATCAGAATTCTTCTCCGATCCGGTTTCTGAGGGCTGGGACCTCCTTCAGGAGGGTTGTGGACCCGACACGTGGAACGAGGACGGATGGTACCATCAAGCGATGGACTTCGAGGCGTGCGGATTTCCGGACGGCGGCCAGGAGGACTTCGTTCTCGCCATCGACGCGTTCAACGGCGTTCCTCGCTGGTTTTATGAGCTTCGGGTTGAAACGAACGGGGATCAATCGGAGATCGACGGAGCGGCTCCCGGGGCGATTGCGGCGGGCAACTCCTTCGGAGAGCTCTACCGGCTTGTCATCGCTCGGGACCTGGTGATGGTCGCTCGCGACGTCGACCTGCCGATTTTCTTCATCGAGCTCGAACCCAGGGTTCCGCACCGGTTTCGCGTGGATCTCAGCAATGAGGGAACGCCCACCTACCGCTGGTTCATCGACGGCGTGCTCATCGACGAGGGCGTCGCCGAGGACGTGTTCCCGTCGGATAACTCCCGAATCACTTGGCGCGGCAAGGCTTGGCACCTTCCCTGCGAGAACGCCTGGGACTACATCCGCTTCGGCGTTCCCGGCGCCGCCCATTCGAACGTGTCGATCCTTCTGCACGTGTTGTACAATCCGCTCTCAACGCTGACCAGGATTAACTGAACCGATTATTCCGACAGCCTGTGACGGCTCTGTTGACTTTGCGCTGTACTGCTAACGGCGGGCAGAGCAACGTGTAGAAGAACGCGACGCGGCATGCCGCTCGGTAAGCTCCCCACCTGCGAACGGCACGGCGCCGCGCGGTGGTCGGTTCATTGGAATCCGTTGTGAGTGTGGAAACGGGATCGCCCGCACGGGGCTCGCGCACCAAAGACCCCCGCCGATCGGCTACAAGGGCCGACGGACAGGGGGTAATACCGCCCGAGTCACTTTCAGAAGCGATTGAATTGTCAAAACGACACGACACGCCGAATCTCGCGGCGGTCGCTTCTCAGCGTCCGATGGGGATGGCCGGGTTCACCAGACCTGACAGCGCGCCCCTTTGTCGTTCCGAGCCCTTCGACTGCGCTCAGGACAGGATCTGCGAGGAATCTTGCTGATGCTCCATTCGCGGCTAGATTCCTCGCCACGCTCGGAATGACAGGGGTGAGTGGCACGGCGGGGGGGCTAGGAACGGTGGGTCACAACGCATGCCCACGGTGCGCAGCATCGCCCCCGGGGAGCGGGATGTCCCCTTTCGAGCCGCATCTCGGACTGACACTGGGCCGGGGGAGATGTCAGGGGTGGTTGGCGGCGGGAAAACCGGCGGCTTCGCGTTGTTGGTCGAGGACTCTCCCCAAATCTCTTCCAGCCATCCAATCCACCCGGACGACGCCGTTCTCGAGGACCGCGACCGCGCGACCGTTGGGCTTGACGATGAGGCCGGCGCTTTTTCCCCATCCGACAACGACCGGTCTCCCCGCGGTCCGAGCCCAGCGGACGACCGGTTCTTCGACATAGGTGAAGCCGTGGTCGGCTGGCGGATGATCCAGGGCTGCCGCAACGGGATAGACCAACGGGAGCACGCCATGCTCGCTGAGGTAGACGTTGATGGGTGCGATGGCTGGGGTGATCCGATCGCGGGATTTGATGACAAAGGTGGCGTCCCGATGCCAAACAACGATGGTGCACAAAACGGCAGTTCCCAGGGAGAGGAAGACCAGGCTTCTGCCGACGCGCGAACGGACTCTGCGCGAACGGCCGATGGGGAGGGTCGCGGGCGTGGAAGCGGCTTGGGATCGATGGATGGTCACAGTGAGCCCTTAGAATGCGAAGCCTTGCTTATTGGTCATCACAGAACACCCGCGGTTCTGGATCTCATCGGCAATTCGATCCGCAATTGGCCGGTCCCCGTTTCGCATCGTCGGCGGGAGGCCGGTGGAGAACGCTAGAGGGCTCCTTCTCCATCGTCAAATGGATCGATGGCGGTCTGGTCTGCGCTGGACGCGAGCG
>JAJDDS010000308.1 GCA_029260195.1 Phycisphaerae bacterium | reverse complement strand
CGTTCGCCGGTGACTGCAGACCCGGCGCCAGCGGATGGGTGGATCAACCGCCGATCGACCGCTCCCAGTACCTGCAGGACTTCGGGATCGCCTATCAGAATATCAACCAGCTATGGCCCTTCATGTGGCCGAGAACCGGACAAATCGCCCTGTCCGATCCTGTCGTTCGCGTCTGGTTTTATGGAACGGCGTTGCCGGTCAACAGCAGCTACCGCGTGCGCTTCAAGCGACCGGATGGGACGATCGCCCATGACGAGCTGCAGTTCTTCAGCAATCCGTTCTGGCGGTGGTTCAACTGGTGGTGGACGTACGACGTGGCGGACATGCATACGATCACCGGCACTTGGCACGTCCTGCTCGACATTAACGACGAGTTAATGATCGAAGCGCCGATCGAAGTCCGCGAGCAACGGACCAGTGATTTCAATCACCCGCCTGAGCCAGTCACCGTCTCGCTTGATCCAAGTCCACCGGTCGTCGGCGACGTGCAATTCTGTCGCGTGAACACATCCTTGACGCTGGACGACTTGGATTACGAAATCGTTCGCTACGAGTATGTCTGGACAGTCGACGGACAGGAAGTGCGCCACGTTACAACGGCGGCGCAATCGGACGCGTTGCCCCACCACGTGGTCGCAGCCGGCGAGACGCTGGAATGTACGGTCACGCCCCGTGACGCGACGTCCGCGGGACCGCCGGCGCTGGTGTCGGCTGTTGTGGGTTGTTCGCACGCGCTCGATCTCACGTGCGACGGCGACGTCGACCTGACGGATTACGGACGGTTCCTTGACTGCGCTAGCGGAGTTGATGTACCCGTCGGGGCCTCGTGCGCGAGCGCGGATGCTGATGACGACGGCGACGTAGACCTGCATGATTTCGGCCGACTGATGCAACAGTTCAGCGGGGACTGTGGCGCGCGGGTTATCGAGCATCCGGCGGATGCGACGGTCTGCGCCGATGAAGCGGTCGCATTCCACGTCATCGCGGATTCCCAGAACCCCATGTACCAATGGCTCCGCAATGGCGTTCCGATCCCGGGGGCGGTGACCGACACGCTCGTCATCGACGCCGCGACCTCGGACTTGGCGGGCGAGTACCTGGCTTTTGTCGTCGGCGATTGTGCATTTGACTACTCTCGCTCAGCCAACCTGTCCATTCACGCGCCCCCACAGATCGTGACCGCCCCGCAGGACGTAAGCGCCTGCGTCGGTGATGCCGCATCGTTCGGCGTTGAAGCGGTCGGTGTACCGCCCTTGGAATATCAATGGCGACGCAACGGCGTGGACATCCCCGGTGCGACGGACACGACCTACACCATCGATGCGATCACGCCCGGCGATTTCGGCGCGTACACGTGTGCGGTCACGGATGGCTGCGGGTTCACGACGGCGTCCGCTGCCGCCGCGTTGATGGTACGACCGCCGCCGACAATCATCACTCAGCCCGTCGGGGGTGAGTTCTGTGCAGGCGATGTCGTCTTCATCTTTGTCGTAGCAGGTGACGCCGAGTCGTTTCAGTGGTTCAAGGACGGCGAGCCGATTCCTGAGGCGACATCGGCGTTTTTCGTCCTGAGCGAGGTGACGCAAGCCGACGCGGGGACATACCACGTGCTCGTCGGCGGAGCGTGCATGGACGTAGCGTCGGATTCAATTGACGTGACTGTGATCGGCTGCGACCCATAGCCCACCCTCGGTCGGATCAGCGCGCGAGGAGCGCGGCGGAAGGCAGAACTCGACGGGACGCCTTGGCGCAGTGCGCACAACGGTACTACAATCGCCAACCATGAAGATCAACCACGCCGCCCACCGTCGGCCTCGTCACCTCGTCGCAGTCGTCGTCGCACTGGCTACGTTCGCCTCGACCGCAACCGCCCAGCCAGCCGTCAGTGGAAAGCTCGATCAGGTGGGTCCTTTCAGGGCGCTTCGCGTTTGGGGCAACCCGTCCGACATGGGCTTCGCCCACGGATACCTGCTCGCCGACGACATTGTTGAGGACGTGTCCGACATCCTCCGCGCCTTCCACCCCGGCGACTTCAATCGCTACGACCTCACCCGCGACGCGCTCCTCAAGCACACTAAGATACCCCGGACAGTGGCGGACGAGATTCGCGGCATACACAAGGGAATCGTCTCCGCCAAGAAGGGCGCGCCCGAACTTGAGGGCTTGGACCGCCCCATTCAGGTCGAGGATCTCGTCTTCTACAACGCCCTCGATACGCTCCGCGCCTTCGGTTGCTCCGGCTTCACCGTCTGGGGCGAGCGAGCCGGGGACGACGGCGTCATCACCGCCCGCACGTTCGACTTTTCCGCATTCTCCCAACGTGTACACGCCGACCAACTCATCATCACCCGCCAGCCTCAGGGGCGCCGAAGCACCGCCACCATTGCCTGGCCCGGTTACCTCGGGGCCTTCACCGGTTTCAACGACGCCGCTGTGGCTGTCTTCCTGCACGACGGCAACGCCCCGCTCGCGCCCCAGCCGCACGGCGAACATGTCCCAGTCGCGTTGGCGCTGTTGGAGGTGTTGGAGACGTGCGGACTGGACAGCGCCCATTCCGGCGCGCGCGAGGCGCTGCGGTCAATTTCGACTCCGTTCAGCTACATGGCGCGGATCGTCGCGCCGCGCGCGGGCAGCCGCGAGACGCCGCCGGTCTCAGTGTTTCGACTGGACGCATCGGGGTTCAGCGAAACCAAGGTGGGTGCGGACCGTTGCATCACAACGAACCACTACGTCGGCGCGCGGTACAAGGTCTCGAAAGACTCCAAGCTTCGCTATCGCCGGGTCAAACACATCACCAACGCTGAGATCACCCGCGAGACCGCCTGGGCTGCGCTGCAAGCCGTCGCCCGCAGTGACGAACGATCGGGTACGTTACACGCCCTTCTCTTCTACCCCGAACGCCGCCGCCTCGAACTCGCCTTCGCAACCTGGACCGATTCGATCAACGCCGCACCCAACGTCCCGTCCACCACCATCACCCTTGACCAACTCTTCCCCCCGCGCAACTAACGTAGTGCTTCATGCGGACGGCGTCTTCTCATCGCCGCGCCCGTGAGGAAGCGGAAACGTCCCGTCCCCGCAGGGCTCTCGTTGACGGTCCCGGCTCGGAAAGGGTGCGATTATCCCGATCTCCCCGCCCGCCGGTGACTGCCATCACGGGGGATCATCGCTCACCGTGGGGTCGTGTACGTCGTAGTCGGAGCAGAGTCTGATCCCTGACCACTCGAGGCGGCGGCTGTCTTTTCTTATCCAGAATGTACGTTCCCCTCGCATGTCCTCCGGAGATCGCACTTTCCAATAGCGCTCTTGGAACGACCTCGCATGCAGCAGGGACATTCCGTCACATCGCGTGACAACGTCCGGTTGACGCTCGCCGATCGCGTACTTCCACGAGAACTTCATGTGCCCGGGAGGCGCCACACGGCTGAGAAGACGAACCGGCATGTGCGCGATCGTCTTGTCCGATTTCCCCAGGAAGTCCAGGTACGTTCGCTCGACGAAATACGGAACGGAACCGGCCCAGTAGAGCCCGATCACCGCATCCTCTGTCGTCGCATCTTCGATGGCGAACCCGCGAGACAGATTTCCGGCGTTGTCCGCCGTATACATGGGGGGCGTCAACAGCGACGCCTCGCGCCAGACATCCTGATTAATGCACGCCACGACGCCGAAGGCCAATCCGCCGGTGAGCATCCAGCGCGCTCCGCGTACGCGACCTTCCGCAGCACTAAGACGCTTGAACAGTGCGTCCAGCGCGCCCGCGGTGAGCACGAGCACAGCGGGAGTTGCCGGGCAAAGGAAACGATCTCGCGGCCAAGCGTCGCCGCCTACCCACGTTTGGTACACCAGCAATGCTCCAAACGTGCCCAGAATCAGCGCCGCCGGCGCGGACTTACGCCCGAACAGTCCGACAACCACGATGAGCAACGGCAGCAGCATCCGCCGCACCGACCCGACGCCGGCGACGATCCCCCGCCGCAGGCGGTCTTCAAACGGCCACCCGACGACTTTTGTGTAGTACGTATTTGGAACCCACTCCCCGTAGTAGCCATGCCGCCACCACAAGTGGACGAGGAACAGCAGCATGGCGGACATTCCGTATACCGCCGAACGCCATCGCGCGCGATGACATGCGGCGAACAACACCATCGTCAGAACGGCGATGCTGATCGGCGTGTCCGGACGCACGATGGCTCCTAGCGCGAGCGGCACGAACGGCGAACCGCGCACACGACCGCTCGTCAGGCACGACACAGCCAATACCGCGGACCAGATGTACAAGAGCGCCAGAAGGCTCTGCTCCGCTCCGAGAACGGAGAAGTACTTGAGGTGATATGAAGCGCCCACCAGAACCGCGCTCAGCACGATCCCCCCCGGCGAAAACTCCAACGCCCGCCCCAACCGGGCTGCGCCGACGACGCACGCGCATCCCAAGACCAGCCCCAATACCTGCATCGCGAGACACACACCGATCTTGGTCAACCCGAGCAGGTGCACCGCAGCCATCACAGCCACCCATCCAAAATTCGTGTACCCCTCGACCGGCTGCTCGTCGACATTCCAAACGATTCCGTGGCCGTTGGCCCAGTTGCGGGCATACGTCAGCGAGATCATGGCGTCGTCAAAGAGACAGAAGTAGCGACGCCCATCAATGACGAAACTCGATCGGAGAATCATCGTTAGCCCATGTGCTGCGTAAACCGAAACCACAGCCAGCGTACCCAGGGCAATCAGCCGTCGTCGGCCGCACGCACTCCGGTTGGTGAGGTCACCGTCCACGCAGCCATCCTACGGCAGATGTCCCAAGTGGACCAAACAAAGTCGATCAAAGAGCATC
>JAJDDS010000307.1 GCA_029260195.1 Phycisphaerae bacterium | reverse complement strand
CGATCGTGGAATCTCAGGCGTTCGAAAACCGCTCATGACAGCAATCCGTTCAATAAAACGTGTCGATCCTTCTGCACGTGTTGTACAATCCGCTCTCAACGCTGACCAGGATTAACTGAACCGATTATTCCGACAGCCTGTTATGGGCGCGGCTCTGTTCGGCGCGCCGCCATGCGAATCTCGATTCCAAGGTGTGACGGAAGGGCGACGGCCGGGTAAACTCGCTGGCATGCGACCGTCCAACGAACAACGATGCAAACGACTCCGCGAGTTGCTCTCGCGCGACGTGGTTGCGATGCCGGGAGCGATCAACGCGCTCAGCGGTCGCCTGATCGAGCGCGAGGGGTTCGACGCGATGTACCTTTCCGGAGCCGTCTTCGCCAATAGCGTCGGCGGCATGCCGGACGTGGGGCTGATGACGCTTTCGGAATCGCGGGCGCACTGTGCAGGCGTCGCGAACGTGACGACGATACCGATCATCGCGGATGCCGACACCGGATACGGCGGGGTCGACAACGCGGTTCGCACCGTTTGCGAACTCGAGTCGGCTGGCGTCAGCGGCATCCATCTGGAAGATCAGGAGTTCCCCAAGCGCTGTGGCCACCTCGACGGTAAGACGCTCGTGCCGGCGGACGAGTTCTGCCAGAAGATCGCGGCTGCGTCGGCGGCGAAGAGCAGCCCGGACTTTCTGCTCATCGCCCGGACCGATGCGCGCGGCGTCACCGGGTATGACGATGCGGTCGCGCGGGCTCACCGGTATCTCGAAGCCGGGGCTGACGCGATCTTTCCGGAAGCGCTGCAAGGTGAGGAGGAGTTCGCTCGGTTCGCGAAGGACGTTGACACGTTGCTGCTGGCGAACATGACGGAGTTCGGGAAGACGCCGTATCTCACGGTGGATGAGTTCAAGGGCTTGGGGTACAACATGGTGATCTTCCCGGTCACGCTGCAGCGGTTCATCATGAGATCACTGGAAACGCTGCTCCGCGGGATCAAACGCGATGGGACGCAGAAGGCGTTCCTCGATCAGATGCAGACGCGCAAGGAACTTTACGAGCTACTTGAGTACGACATGGACACCCCCCCGGGGAACGAGTCCCAAACCGGAGCCACATCATGACCGACGAAATCTACAAACCAGGACTCGAAGGCGTCATCGCCGGTGACACCGACATCGCAGCCGTCGAACAGACCAGCTTGTCCTACCGCGGATACGGCATTGGCGATCTGGCTACCAAGACGACCTTCGAAGAGGTCGCCCATCTGCTGCTCTATGGTGAACTGCCGAACTCGTCGCAGCTTTCGGAGTTTAGGAGCACGCTCGCGCAGTACCGCGCCCTTCCGCCAGAGCTGGTGCAGGCGCTGCGCCTGATTCCGACCGACGTTGGTATGATGGACGTTTTGCGCACCGGTGTTTCGATGGCGGGGCACTTCGATCCGGTCAAGGGCGACAGCGCCGACGATCTTCGCAGGCGGTCTGTTTGGCTGATGGCGGTGACCGGCGGCGTTGTCTCCGCCCGGCATCGCCTGATCACCAACAAGGAGCCGCTAGATCCGAAGCCCGGTCTATCCCACGCGGCGCAGATTCTCTACCAGGCGCTGGGCGAAGATCCCGACGAGACCGCCACTCGGCTGCTGGATTTGACGCTGATTCTCTATGCCGAGCACGAGTACAACGCCAGCACGTTCGCCACCCGGGTGGTGGCGTCGACGCTGTCGGACATGGTCTCCGGCATAGTGACAGGGATTGGCACTTTGAAGGGCCCGCTGCACGGGGGCGCCAACGAAGCCGCGATGAACATGCTGCTTCAGTTCGATTCGCCGGCGGCTGCCTCGGCGTGGATCCACGAGGCGTTCGTCAAGAAACACAAGGTCATGGGCTTTGGGCACCGGGTGTACAAGAACGGCGACCACCGTGCCTTCATTCTCGAGGACGAACTGCGTACGCTGGCCGCCAAGAAGGACCAGATGAACTGGATGGAGATCTACGACGCCATCAAGGACCCGATGGTCAACGAGAAGAAGATCTTCCCCAACGTGGATTACCCCTGCGGCCTGACGTACTACCTGCTCGGCCTGCCGGTCGACATGTATACCCCGCTGTTTGTTTGTAGCCGCGTGACGGGCTGGTGTGCCCACTTCATCGAGCAGGCCACCAACAACCGCCTGATCCGCCCGCGAAGCCGCTACACCGGCCCCGCCGCCCGCGAGGTGACGCCCATCGGTCAACGGTCGTAGCGCGATGTGGCAACGCCCGCGTCGGGTTCTCGCGGGTGTGTCCGTTACGTAATCGCCCGAATCGCGAGCGCAAAGGTGTAGCGCCACCCCTCGTGGGTGGCGTCGCGCAGTGGGGCGGTTCTCACGCAAGGCGCCACCCACAGGGGGTGGCGCTACATTCCAAAGCGCGAGGCGCACACTCGACAGTTTCGTGCGATCAACGGTTACATCTGCTCAACGGTTTGGATGCCGAGGAGTCCTAGTCCGATCTTGAGGGTGCGGGCGGTGAGGTCGCAGAGGCGGAGGCGGGAGAGGCGGAGGGAATCCGGCTCGGCGTCGATGACGCGGACGCCGTGGCGGCGGTCGTAGAATGTGCTGAAGGCCTTGCTGAGCTCGAAGAGGTAATCGGTCAGGATGTTCGGGCGCAGATCGGCTGCCACCTGATCCACGGTCTCGGCGAATCGCAGCAACGTCCTAGCCAGGTTCATTTCCGGATCGTGTTCGACGGTGATGGGCGTATCGGCGGGCAGGTCGGCGAAATCGATGCCGGCTTTGCGGCCTATGCTGCGGACGCGGGCGTAGGCGTACATCATGTAGGGTGCGGTGTTGCCCTCGAGTGAGAGCATGGTGTCCCAGTCGAACTTGTAGTCGCTGGTGAGGTTGTGCGACAGGTCGAAGTACTTGATGGCTCCGACGCTGACCGCCTCGGCGATTCGGTCGATGGTGGCATCGTCGAGATCAGCCCGCCGGCCGTCCTCGTCGTCATTGCGTTCGACCACCTTGCGCGCCCGTGTCTTGGCTTCAGTCAGCATGTCCTTGAGCTTGACCGTTCCGCCGGTGCGCGTTTTGAAGGGCCGGCCGTCTTTGGCGAGCATGCTGCCGAATCCGAGATGCTTGAGTTCGACGTCGTCGCCAGTCCATCCGATTTTTCGGCTTGCGGCGAAGAGCATGTCGAAGTGCTGCTTTTGTGTGATCCCGACGACGTAGATCAGTCGCCTCGCGTGGAGCTTCTCGATGCGGTGGTAGATGGCAGCCAGGTCGGTCGTGTCGTAGTTGTATCCGCCGTCCGACTTGCGGATGATGATGGGGAGCGGATCGCCGTCGCGGGTCTTGAACCCGTCGAGGAAGATGCAGATGGCGCCGTCGCTTTCGACCGCGAGCCCCTTCTCGTCGATCTGGCGGACCACGTCGCCAAGCATGTCGCGGTAGAAGCTCTCGCCCCGATCCTCCAGGCGGACGCCCAGGTGGTCGTAGACTTCGTGGCAGTGTCGCAGGGATTCGTAGCAGAACGCCCGCCAGACAGCCATCACCGTCGGCTCCTGACTTTGCAGCTCGACGACGGTCATTCGGCTGGTCTCGGCGAAGTCGGCGTCCGAGTCGTAGAGCGATTTGGCGGCGACGTAGAATTCCTCGAGATCGTCCAGGCGAAGCTCTTCGGGCGCGTCGAGGACGTGCGGCTGGGTGCGGCGAAGGTAGGCTAGCAGCATCCCGAACTGCGTGCCCCAGTCACCGACGTGGTTGATCCGGTGGACCTCGTGCCCCTCGAATTCGAGGATGCGGGCCACGCAATCGCCGATCACCGTGCTGCGCAGGTGTCCGACGTGCATCTCTTTGGCCAGGTTCGGGCTCGACATGTCGACGGCGACGACGATGGGATGATCGATCTTCGCAATGCCCAGCCGATCCGCTCGGTCGGCGGGGGCTGCGGGAATGGCGGCGAGCTGTTCAGTGACGAAATCGGAGGACAGTCGCAGGTTGATGAACCCCGGTCCGGCGATTTCGGCTGTTTCGCAGACGTCGGCGACGTCGAGTTCGGCGATGATTCGGGTGGCGAGGTCGCGGGGTTTGACGCCCAGTTTTTTCGCCAGCCCCATCGCGCAGTTGGATTGATAGTCGCCGAACTTGGGGTCTTGAGACCGGTTCACCATCGAGTTGACATCGGTTTCGTCGACGTCGCACGCCCGGGCGACTGCGGCTGTCACGCGTCGTCGGAGAAGATCGATGGTTGATCGCATGGTGAATGCCCGGTTGGGAATGTCAGGCGGACCGGAGGATGACCGAGTCGAGTTCGCGCCGTTCTTCAGACCGCTGCCCTGGGCTCGTCCATATCTGGAAACACCCTGCTTAGATCGCTCATCGGTACAGATAGGAGACTTGCGACGCCGCGCGAAATCGCCGCGATCGACGCAACAACAACTGCTGCGGGGACCAGGTACAATGCCCAGCCGCCACCGTTGACGAGGTATGATTGTCGGACCACCGAAACCGCTCCTACCCAAATCCGCCGAGCCTCTTGGTTGGGACAGGCATCGAGTTGGGCGATTTGTGCATCGATACGATTACGGAGATTCTCGTCGGCTTCAATAGCCCTTTGAGAAACCTGCATCATCCTGATGGTCATCAGCGGCACAATTTGAATGGCGGTGTTGAGTGACTCATGGAGATGCGAAAACATGACGTCATCAAGGTCCATGGAGCGACCATGCCTTAGGCTGCGAAGATCATCCCGCAGCGCAAAGAGCCTGAATCGTAACCGAAGCCGAATCGACGGCGCCACGATCCCATCGTAAAGGAAATGCAACAGGGCGATTGCGACAAGCACAAGGAATAGGTTTGCCATCATTCGTCGCTCGAAGAAAGCCCTTCTTTCAACGCCCTCTCCTGATACTCGGTTCTTTCCCTCGAAATCCTCTTCATCTCGTCGTTGATGATTCTGCGCTGCCAGCGGCTGTGATACGCCCACCCAAAGAGCAACATAACGCTCGCCAGGTATCCTACCAACCGACCTTCTTCGAGTCCATCGAATACCCTAAAAACAAGCTTGGAGACGTCAGCCGAGGGCATTTTGATCACCATGATCATGAAGATAACGCCGAGCAAGGCAAGCGGAAAGTGCCCCTTGTTCATCGAGGAGACCAGCACGTCGCGAGCCATGTGCCAGAATCCGACTTTCGACGGCTTCGATACGTGCCTTGGTTTAGCCTTGCGCTTACCCATTGACTTATCGGCATTCTTGCGTTGCGGCCATCATCCCGCAAGCGCCTGCGCTCGTGCGACCTTCACGCCGAGGCTGAGCGGGCCCAGTCGAGGCGCGGGGCGTCTCCCCAGAGCAGTTCGAGGTCGTAGAACTGTCTCGTCTCTGAGGTGAAGACGTGTACCACGACGTCGACGAAATCGAGCAGAATCCACTCGGCGTTGTCGTAACCGGTTCGCCCGTAGGGCCTGGTGCCGAGCTTTTTGGCGTGATCGACGAGGGCGTCCATGGTGCTGCGCATCTGCCGATCCGACGTTCCCGAGCAGATGACGAACATATCGGTGACGGACGATCGTCCGCGCAGATCCATGACCGTGACGTCGTCGCACTTGTTGTCGTGCGCGAGGCGTGCCATCTCGACGGCGAATTGTTCCGGTCCCGTGTTCGACATTTTTTCCGGTTTCTCACTCATAGTCCGGGAGGCATACCGCGCCGGACAACGTGTTCCGTGATCGACGTGCCAGTGTAGCCGATTCCGCTGCCGATCACCAAGCGAAACCGACCAATCGAAGAGAACGGCCGCCGGGGGGCCCCTTGGCCCCGATGGCGACCGATTGAGATCAGATGCGAACCAACCGCCGACTAGCAGTACAGCGCAATGTCGCACTTCGCAGAGGTCCGCGGGGAGTGGCGCGCTGCGTTTCGGGGCCGAGAACACGGATGTCCGCTCCCTGACGGTCGCGGCTCTGTTGACTTTGCGCTGTACTGCTAGGGCAGGCCCAGCGTCTCGCCGATGACCGGGGCGTACTTCACGATCAGCCCGGCGAAGACGACGCTGACCATGCTCATCAGCTTGATGAGGATGTTCAGGCTGGGTCCGGACGTGTCCTTGAACGGGTCGCCGACGGTATCGCCAACGACGCCGGCCTTGTGGTCTTCGCTGCCCTTCCCGTAGACGATGTAGTCGTCGGCTGCGTCGGCGGCGCGGGTTGCGATGTCGTCGCGAATCCGCACGGGCACGAGTTCCCGGACCTTGGGATCATCGCGGAACATCTTGGCGGTGATCGTTCCGTACGTTTCGATGAGTTTCTTGGCGTTGTCCCAGGCGCCGCCGGCGTTGGCCATGAAAATCGCGACGGCGAAACCCGAGGTCAATCCACCGGCGAGGAGTCCCATCACGCCGCCGACATCCAGAACCAATCCGACGAGCACGGGCGTGGCGATGGCCATCAGCGATGGCAGGACCATCTCTTTCTGCGCGCCGACGGTCGAGATGCTGACACACAGTGAGTAGTTCGGATAGGGGCTACCCTCGAACTGGATGGGCTTCCTGGGCCAGTTGTCGGGGTCTTTGACGAAGGCTTCGTCCCTGCCCTGGGACCTGAGATAGGCCCGCATCTGGCCGAACTGACGGCGGCATTCGAGCATCATCGAACTCGCCGCCCTGCCGACCGCTTCCATGGTCATGGCGCAGAAGACGAACGCGAGCATGACGCCGCAGAACATTCCGCACAGCACCTTGGGGTTCATGAGGGTGACGTCGTAGAACTTCATGTACTCAGCCATCGTCGCGCGTTGGGCGGACACGAGCTCGTATCGTTCGCCGCCTCGTAGCAGGGATCGTTTGTGGTGGGCATCCTCCGGTGAGACGATGTAAGACTCGCCGGCTTCAAGCCCTTTGATGTGCTCGTCCATCAGCATCAGGCAATCGGCGCTCGATCCGCCGGTCGCGGACGCGCGCATCACCGCGAACTTGCGGTGGCCTATGTAGGTGGCGCTGGTGTCGACGCCCGACTCGGTGCTCACCATGGCGGACTCCGCCTCGCGGACCTGCCCGACGCGAACCTCCTCGACGTAGGCAGCCAGCAGGGCCAGCGCGGTCAGTGCGGCGGATCCGATGGCGAATCCCTTGCCGGTGGCGGCTGTAGTGTTGCCCAGCGCGTCGAGGGCGTCAGTCCGTTCGCGGACTTCCGGTTTCTGCTCGGTCATCTGGGCGTTACCACCCGCGTTGTCGGCGATCGGGCCGTAGGCGTCGGTCGCCAGGGTGATTCCCAGGGTGGCGAGCATCCCGACGGCGGCGATACCCACACCGTACAATCCCAGCATGAACTCCTCGCGACCGCCCGCGGCGATGAACGCAACCATGATCGCGACAACGATGGTCAGCAGCGACGCCCAGGTGCTCTTCATGCCCGCAGCCGTTCCCGAAATGATGACCGTGGCGGGTCCGGTGATGGCTTGCTCGCTGATGAGCTTGGTCGGAGCGTACTCGTAGCTGGTGTAGTACTCAGTGGATTTGCCGATGATGATTCCTGCGGAGAGGCCTGCGACGATACTGATCCAGATGCCCCACCAACAGACCATTTCGCTGGCTGCCCCGCCCAGCGCCTCGGGATTGAACAACATGTAGCACACGCCGCCGGCTGCGATCGCGATCATCACCGAGCTGCCGTTGACACCCTTGCCGAGCGCCCCCATCAACTGGCCCATGGTCGCCCCTTCCTTCGTGCGGACCATGTAGATGCCGATGATCGATAGAATGATACCGATCCCGGCCATGACCCTCGGAGCGGCAAGGAAGCGCATCCCGTTATCGACCGCCATCTGCATGTCGCCCGGCG
>JAJDDS010000306.1 GCA_029260195.1 Phycisphaerae bacterium | reverse complement strand
CGGTGCGTTCGCCGGAACCGAGTTGGGATCAGATTTGGCCATGTTCGCTGACGAGCTGCAGCAAGGCCCTTGACTTCGGCTCGGCGGAGATGAGGCGATTCGGCGTCACCCCGTCACCCACAATCCGGCCCAGTCGGGTGCACGGAACCTGTCAAGGCTGCGAAAAACGCCAAAAACCCCGCCGATTCGACACCCGGTTCGGTTGTGGTCTCCCTCGCGAGCCAATACCCTACCCGCTGTGTGCGCGGTTGAGCCGCACCAGGATTCAGCGTGGGTCCGCGGACCCTCCTTGGCTGTGAATTCAGAGGAATAACATGAAATCAGCGAAGCTTTTCGGACTCGGCATTATGACATGGACTCTCGCCGTCGCGCCAACAGCGTTCGGGGAGGATCCGACGGAAACGAAGACGCCCCCGAAGGACACGGCCGCCAAGATCTACGTCCGAGTGGCCACGACGCTCGGCGACATGACGATCGAGCTCAACCGCGAGAAAGCGCCGGGAACGGTCGCTAACTTCCTCGCCTATGTCGATGCCGGGTTCTATGCGGGAACGATGTTCCACCGGATCATCAGCGACTTCATGGTCCAGGGCGGTGGCATGACACCTGACTACACGCCGAAGGAGACGCGCGAGAAGATCCAGAACGAAGCTGACAACGGGTTGAAGAACACGTACGGGACAATCGCGATGGCACGCACCGGGGATCCCCACTCAGCTACGAGCCAGTTCTTCATCAACGTCAAGGACAATTCGTTCCTCGACCATCGTTCCAAGAGTGGGCGCAGCTGGGGGTACTGCGTGTTCGCCAAGGTTATTGGCGGTACTGAGACACTGGAGGCCATCCGCAACACGCCGGTTCACAGCGAGCCGCGTGCCGATGCGTCGAAGCCGGCAGCCGCCGATACGCCGGTGGTCATCAACAAGGTGACGCGCGTTGATCCGTCGACCATCGCCGATCTTGTCGCCGCCTCCGAGGCCGCCGCAGCCGCGGCCGCCAAGGCTGAGCTCGACGCGGCCAGCAAAGCGGACCAGCACATGGCCAGCGCATTCGAGGAGGGCAAGGGGTTTGTGGGCGGAAGAGGCTGCGACGTCTCCAAGGGCGTCAAGACGGCTTCCGGACTCTGGTACGTCGACACCATCGTCGGCGAAGGCGATATACCCGCGCCCACGGCCAAAGTCACCGTCCACTACACCGGTTGGCTTACCAATGGAACGATGTTCGATTCGTCCGTCGAGCGCGGCCAGCCAGCGACGTTTGGGTTGAATCAGGTCATCGCCGGATGGACCGAGGGCGTCGGCGGCATGAAGGTCGGCGGCAAGCGCTTCCTCGTCATCCCGCCAGCCATCGCCTACGGCAAGCGTGGCAGGCCACCGAAGATCCCGGCGAACTCCGTTTTGGTCTTCGAGGTCGAGCTGCTCGGCATCAACGGCTAATCAGAATCGGTTCCCACCGACGTCCCGCGCATTCTCCGCGCGCGATCTCCGTTCAGCGTGAGTTTGCAATCACGTGCAAGTGACACTCGAACTCATCCGGTAGCGGCGGCAGCGATGCGCGTCGAACCAGATTTCGTGGCAAAATCGCGTCGAAACGCCGGTGAAAACGGCGGGTAATGGTTGCTCGCGCGCCGCTCAATTGAGTAACATCGCGTTATGGGTCACTCGGCCCGGGCCGCGCGGCGTGTGGATCCACGAGCGGATAGCGTGGACGACGGTCGGCGGACTGGGGCGAACGTGGATGGTCGCGTCGGTTTCCCAGCAGGCTTCTCAGCGAAACCATCAAGGTCTGTGGTCGTTGTTGGAGGGGTCCCGTAGGACGCGCCGCCGAGCGGTGGCTCGCTCGCGTTTGGTGGTTCTCGATCGCCGTATCGAAATCGTCCAGCGCCGCGAATCGTTCGGTGGACCGCACCCGCTCCCGAGCCGATCTCAGAATCCCATACGGAGCGAGCTGAAGGTTGAGCGGATGCATCGATATGCATCGCCTATCAAAGAAACGGAGTCTCGAAGTATGAAAACGAACTTGCTCAAGATCCTGGCAGCGGTGTGTTGTGTAACGACAGGCGTCGCGTGGGGGGCCGACTACAACGACGAGGACGGTGTCCGCTCCGTCGTTTACCGCCAAGCCGCCGTCGCGGCGTTTAGCTTGGAAAACCCGAGCGCCAGGTTCTTCGAACACGCCGGACGCGTCACCAACGTCTACGGCGCCGCGTTCGCCCATGGCATGAGCCCCGAAGACAGCGCCGAGGAGTTCGTCCAGAATCACATCGAGATGTTCGGCGTGCCCGTCGTCGATCTCAATTGGTCCAGCCCGCTTGCCGACGGACGGCACACGCAGCCAATCATGTTCAATCAGGACACCGGCGACTACAAATTCACGCTCGTCTACTACACTCAGGAGCGCGCCGGCGTCCCCGTCTTCCGTTCGGACGTCCGCCTCCTGGTCCGCAACGAGCCCGGCTTTCCGCTTGTTCTTGCGGTCAACAGCCTGCGGGATCTCGGGGCATTCAATGCGCCCGCGACCGCGGTGCAGCAGCCTCAACTCGGTCAGGCCACGGCCCAGATGGCCTTCCCCGCGATGACCCACTTCACGCAACCGGAGTTGATTATTTGGGCTGGCGTCGACGGAATAGTCGTTCCGGCGACACTGGCATTTCGTTTCGTCGGAACCGAGATCCTGCCCATCGGCGCGGTCGCGGACAAGTGGCTTTTCGTCGCGGACGCAGCCACCGGCAGGATCCTGTACCAGGAGGATTTGATTCTCGAGGTCGACGTCGAGGGGAACGTGAGCGCGTTGGCGAGTAACGGACCCGGCGCGGACATTTGCGAGGATGAAATTCTGACCCCGATGCCGTACGCGGAGGTCAGCATCAGCGGCGGAGCCACCGTCTTCGCGGATGCGAACGGCGATTTCGTCATCCCCAATGCCGGTTCGTCCGAAGTGACCGTCAACTCGCCGGTCAAGGGCCAGTACTTCCGAATCACGAACTTCGGCGCGGCAGGCAATCAGCCGACGGAACTGTCGATGCAGGTCACGCCACCCGGGCCCGCCGATTTTCTCCACAACGAAGCCAACGCCGACGAGTTCTTTCGGGCGGAGGTCAATGCGTACGTCGAAGCCAACGCCGTGCGCGATACCGTCCTGGCGTTCAACCCCGCGTATCCCACTGTGGCGGGGCAGCTTAACTACGAACTTCGGGTCAGCCAAAGCTCCGCCCAATCCGGCGGCTTCTGCCCCGGCAACGCGCAGTACCTCGGTGACGCCCTGCGTTTCTGCCGCTCCGGCGGAAGCAGCCCCAATACGGCGTGGTCGTCGGTGGTGCATCACGAATACGGCCATCACCTCGTCGCTATGGCTGGAAGTGGCCAGGGTGCGTACGGTGAGGGAACCGGTGATGTGATGTCCGTGCTCGTCCTGGACGACGCGCGGCTGGGACTCGGGTTCTTTGGCAACTGCAACTCGTCGCTGCGCAACGCGGTCAACAACTGTCAGTACACGTCGTCCGGCTGCTCGTCCTGCGGTAGTGCTATCCACACCTGCGGAACCGTGATGTCCGGATGCGTCTGGGAGACGCGAAACGAGCTGCTCATCACGAACCCTGATACGTACCTGTCGATCATCAGGAACCTCGCCATCAACGCGATACTTCTCCACGGCCCCTCGACGAGTATTACGCCGGCCATCACGGTGCATTATCTGACGCTCGACGACGATGACGACACGATCGACAATGGAACTCCGCACTACTTCGAGATCGCGGCGGGGTTCGCTGAACACAGCATGGACGCGCCCGAGTTGGCGCTGCTCGCCTTTGTTTACCCCGACGGGCAACCCGAGTTCTCTGATCCCAATAACGGTGCTGAAATTGTCGTTGAGATTCAGGCGGTGTCGGGCGCGCTCGATCCCGATGAGACGCCGCAACTGAACGTGTCCGTCGATGGCGGGCCGTTCACGGCGACTCCGCTTAGCTCGGGCGGTGGAAACCTGTTCAGTGGGTTCCTCCCTCCCGCCGACTGCTTCGCAACGATTTCGTGGTACATCTCCGCGCAAGACATCGGCGGATTCGTGGTGACCAGCCCGGCTGGCGCACCCGCAAACACCTTTGAAGCGCTCGTCGGCACGGGCTCGTCGACGACGGTGACGCTCGACTTCGAGGACGACCCCGGATTCGCCATCACCGGTGACGCCACCGACGGCCAGTGGGGTCGTGGTATCCCGGTTGATTGCAACCGCGGCGACCCGCCGACCGATTTCGACGGGTCCGGGCAATGCTGGCTCACCGACAATGGCACGCAGCCCGATTGCAACACCGACGTCGATGGCGGATCGACGACGCTGATAACGACACCGTTCGACATGAGCGATCCCAACGTGTCGTATTCGGTCAGCTACGCCCGCTGGTACTCGAACACGTTCGGCGCTTCGCCCAACGCAGACGTCTTCGTCATCGACGTCTCCAATGACGATGGTGGAACCTGGACCAACCTTGAAACCGTCGGTCCCACCGGCCCTGAAGTGGACGGCGGGTGGTTCCATGTCACCCACAACGTCAACGCCGTCGTCGATCCCACGGTGGAAATGCGGCTCCGTTTCACCGCGTCCGACCTGGGCGCCGGCTCCGTCATCGAGGCGGGAATTGACGCCCTCTCGATTAAGGTCATCACATGTGAGTCCGAAGACCTGACGCCCCCGAGCATCCTGCACGATGACGGCGCCACGACCCATCCGTTCTCCGGCTACGTCGATCCGCGCAAGGAAAGCACCGACGGGAACAGTGTCGATCTTGGTATCAATGAGGTCGACATTCGGTTCTCAGAGATGGTCGCCGCAATCGGCGGTGGATTCCTGACGCCGGCGTCCTTCAGCGTCACCGGGACCGGCGGGAATCTCCCGACCGTCATCGGCGTCGACGCGTCGCAGAGCCCGCTGGTCCATCTGACACTTTCCGGCGACATCCCGATCCAGCATTGGACGACGATCATCGCCGACGTCGAGGATCTCGCGGGCAACGTCATCGAGAACAACGGTGACCAGGGACCGGAGGTTGACGAAAGCGACCGTGTCGACATCGGGTACCTCCCGGCCGACGTCGACCAGTCCGGCCAAGTGACGCCGCTGGATCTGCTGCGATTCAAGCAGCTCATCAATGACATCGTTGACCCCGATCAGGGTACCGAGGCGGACTTCCTCGACCTCAATCGCGACGGTACGGTAAACCCGCTCGATCTGCTGGTGTACAAGCAGTTGATCAACGGTGTGGGAACAGCCACCCAGTCGTGGGCTGGCACATCCCTGCCGACGCGACCGTAGACTGACTTCGCCGCCCCCGGCCCCTTCGGTCGGATACCGGCGACAACAATCGGTGGGACAGAGATCACCGAACGCCGAGCGGCTCGCCGCTCGGCGTTTCTATTGCGCGTGTCGGAGCGCTTCGCCCGTCGACCAGTTCATCGCGAAGCCATTCGCGGGATGTCCGCAACCCCTTCCAGCGCCAGAAGCCGGCGCTTCATCGCGACCCCGTCCGGCGACGAGAACCCCCCCATCGTACCGTCCGAACGAACGACACGGTGACACGGCACGATCAGCGGCAGCGGGTTGTTCGCCATCGTCGTCCCCACCGCCCGCGAAGCCAACGGGCTTCCCACTGCGCGCGCCACGTCGGAATACGACGCCAGCGAGCCATACGGACTGCGCCGTGCCGCCTCCATCACCAACCGCCTGAATTCCGTCACC
>JAJDDS010000305.1 GCA_029260195.1 Phycisphaerae bacterium | reverse complement strand
TCCGGCTGGCGGGTGGCACGGGATCGTTCGGCAATGCGATGCTCTTTCGAGGACCGGTCAAGTTTGTCGACGGCAACGCCACCATTTCCTTCATTGCCAATCCCAGCGCTTCGCAGATTACCCAAGACGATTCCGGTAACCTCCACATCGAATCCGGCGTGACCATTCGCGGGGCGGAGGGATCGATTGGCCGAAACGGTGCGCCATTGGTCCAAGATGGCTTGATTCACTCGGACACAAGCGGAACCATTCAGATTCATGGACTTAACTGGGTAAACAACGGCACGTTACGTACAAGCGGCGACGGTAGCGAACTCTGGATGCGGGGAAGTTGGACCAACCACGGAGCCATCGAGGCAACAAACGCCGGAAGGCTGATCCTGGGCGAGGACACCTGGCAGAACCTCGGTACGCTCACTGCGACCGACTGCGATGTTCGTCTCGATGGAGAATTCACCATTGCCGATTTGGGGACGTTTGACTTCACCAACAGCCTGGTGGCTATCGAAGGTACGCTCGACAACGACGTGGGGCTGATACTCGATGCCGGTCAATTCAACTGGAAGTTGGGCCGGGGTACGGTTCTTGGCGGTACCATCTCCAGCGCCGACGGCACGACATTCGACCTGGTTGCCGGCATATGTTGTGGCAATCCCACGCTTGACGGCGTGACTCTTGATACGGAAATGCGGATGTTCACTCACGGCATGGGCCTCGAAATCCGCAACGGCGTTACCGTGAACGGGTCGATTCGCATGAGTGGTGGCGGCGGTTCAACGGGTGTTACCATCCTCGTATTCGGGCCGAACCGGACGATCGACGGAACCGGCCGGATCGAATTCGTTAGCAGCGGCGGTAACGTCGTTTTTCAAGGCGGACTCGGCGGATCAGGTGACCTCGGCGTCATGACCATAGGGCCAGGCATCACGATACTCGGCGCGGCTGGTTCGGTAGGCGCGGATGGCTTTCCGTTCTCAGCATCCCTCATCAATAACGGGACGATTCACTCCGATCGGCCGGGCATCATTACGGTCAAAGGCACAGACTGGATCAACAACGGCACGGTGCGATCCTCCGGCGGCGGGGTTCTCTCGACGAGAGACTCTTGGACGAACAACGGAATCCTGCGCGTCGGCCCCGGTCCCTTTATTGACTCAGACTTGGACTACGCCCAATCGTCCGCGGGCACGTTCGTCTCGGAGATAAGGAGCACGGCGGTTGATGGGTACGGGAAGATGGTCGTCGCTGGAATGGCCACACTTGACGGCACGTTGCGCATCGAATTCGAGAACACATACAATCCGGCGGTTGGCCACTCGTTCGCCGTCATACAGTATGGCGATCATGTCGGCGAGTTCGCGTCCGTTGAAGCACCCGGGCTTGACCCCAGCCTTCAGATCGTGCTGTTCTACCAGGAGAGCTTCTTGGACGTCATTATTCAGCAGCGATGAGCCATGAGATGGTGCGCTCGGAAACCACGAGCACTCCTAAACATGCGTGCCATAGAAGGAGCAACCGGTAATGACCTCGACCATCAAGCAACAAGAACATTCGCGAAAGACCGCTCGCTCGATGGGGTTCGTGGCGCTCGCATTACTCGCGGCCGGGCTGACCGGCTGCCCATTGGTTGGGCTACCGGACAGCAAGGTGTTCTCAGCAACCGAGTTGGTGACGGTGAGCGATGGTATGACAGTGGAAGTGCCTTTGGGCGCCGGCGCGCCGAGTCTCGCAGACTCGACATGGGCAGTGCATAGGACCGACGACGATTCCCTGTTGTTCCGCATAACGTTCGGATCCAACGGAGAAGTCGAGCGCCTATTCTACAGCTTCGTGTTCGCTGAAGGGTGGCTCGGGGATGAGATCATCCCCGACACACGTGCGCGTCCCAGTGAGTTTCCAGGGGGGAGCTACCTCTCCGGCGCGTATACGGCTGAGCAGGACGACAGCGTCGGCGTCCTCGGCGTCTTGCACGGCCTGCTGCTCAGCTCGCATCTCGGAACGGCCACGCTGAGCTTCTCGTGACCGATCGAGGGTGACCGAATCGACGGACCGATGATTCGCACGGTGACAGTGCTTGCGGAAACTCCATTTCCCCCTCCGGCCGACGTCGAGTTTGACGCCTATGCGCTGCGAGAATGGTGACGTTTCGAGCGGCTGGCCGACATTGCGGCCGTGGACGTCAATCGCTCAATCGCGAATGACGCGTGGGCCCTTCATGAACTGATCAC
Organism: Phycisphaerae bacterium; assembly: GCA_029260195.1. GTDB lineage: Bacteria > Planctomycetota > Phycisphaerae > UBA1845 > UBA1845 > OFTM321. The sequence continues at coordinate 1,071 of JAJDDS010000305.1, read as the reverse complement.
ACCCCTCTGTGCGAATTCGATGGCCCGTCTCTTCGTCTGTTCTGCGCGCTCAACCGTTGCCGCTCCGGCCGAAGCTCTTCGGTTCTGCGGCAGCTCTGGAGATGTGGCCTCGAACTACGTAGTGGTCGGTGATTGTCGGCCCCGGGGGCGGGGAGATTGGAAACCCGATGGCTGATCCGGCCTCTGGTTCGTTGCTATCTCGCACTACGCGACGTTGAGATCGTTGAGGAGCGGAAGGCAACATCAAGGCCACGCCGAGTTGCGGCTGCGTCTCTTCGCTCCTGCTTGGCGTCCGTATCTGGCCGCTCGGAACCGTTGACGGCTTGGTGTTCAGCTTGGTGTCGGAACGCCCGAGAGTGGTCGTGGATCCGCAGTCCAGGGCCGTCACTTGGTCGGGCTGGGGGGCGAACCACCATCCCTTGGGCCCATAAACACCGCTATCCAAAGGAGTTACTGGAGGCGGGGGGAATCGAACCTCGAAACCTGGAACTGCAAGTACTGTTGCGACAAGCACTTGCGCATCTGGAAAAAGAGGGCTTGCCGTCCTCCTTGGTGTTGATCTGCAGCGACCAAGACCTTGCCCTTGTCGTCGAGGCGTGGCCCGGGCTTCCCGCGCCCTGCAAACGGCTCATCCTTGAAGCGGTGGATGGACGTGGCGCCCATTGAGGGATGTCAAGCGATGCCACGAGGTGTCAGCACGCCGCGCGATGTCTCCGAGCAGAAAAACGGGCGCATTGGGCGTCCCGGCCGCCCCGGCGCCGGTGCTGGCGTCAATCGGTGACGGCCATTTCTTGACGCGGCCCGCACGTAGCCAGAGTGGCGAGAACTCGCGTACGAAAGCGCAGAGTATCGTGACGGATTCCACGGCGAGCGGGCGCCAAGCTCGTGTGTGCGACTATGCGTAAACACCTCCCTTGCCCACACTGCAACTACGTTACTCGCGACCTGCACACGACTCCCGAGGATGCGCGCGCCAGGCTGCGTTGACTACTTTCCTCGGGTTTCCAGTTGCAGTCCCGCCAGTGCGGCAAGGGGCCGTGGATGCAACTTGAGTCGTCCCGTCGTTGCCTC
>JAJDDS010000304.1 GCA_029260195.1 Phycisphaerae bacterium | reverse complement strand
ACGCTCTACTGGTACATCCACGTCGGATCGTTGCTGCTGCTGGTCGGCATCATCACCGGCAGTATGTGGGCTGCGTCGTCATGGGGCCGCTATTGGGGCTGGGATCCCAAGGAGGTCTGGTCGCTGGTCGCGTTCCTTGGTTACATGGCGATCATGCACGTCCGCGTCAACAACGAGCGCTTTCCGAAGTGGCTTTACGCCGTCGGCGGATTGCTCACCGTCGCGCTGTTCGCCATCGTGACGCCGAAGCTCGCCCCCATGACCGATACCAAGGTCCTCGGCCTCACCGCCTCGGCGATGGCCATCGTCTTGTTCGTGTTCGCCCGGGGCCCCTTTTCCACCGCGCTCAAAAGCGTCCTCGCTTTTTGGCTGATCATCATGACGTACGTCGGCGTGAATTTCGTCCTCGGCACCGGCTTGCACAGCTACGGTTTCGGAACCGGCGCGGTGGCGCGCTACATGTTCCTCACCGGCGGCGCCGACCTCGCCTTCGCCGGCCTCTGCTGCGCCCTGTACTTCGTCAGATCGCGAGATCCCGTCCAACCCAGGCGTATTGGACACGCGACTCCCGCGTAGCGGACGACTCTCGGCTTTCCGCGCCGTGCGGGCAACTCAGATGTTCAGTTGCAGCCGAGCGGCTTCGGACATTCTGTCGGGGGTCCAGGGAGGATCCCAGACAATGTCGACCTTGGCTTCGGTAACGCCGTCGATCGCTTTAACCTTGGCCTCCACTTCGGGCGGCAACGAGCCCGCGACCGGGCAGGCGGGAGACGTCAGCGTCATCATGATACGTACTTTCCCGCCGGCCTCGACATTCACCTCGTAGATCAGCCCCATCTCGTAGATGCTGACCGGAATCTCGGGATCGTAGACCGTGCGGAGCACTTCGGTGATCTGGGCTTCGAGCGCCTGGGCTTGAATCTTCTCGATCGGTGATTCGGACACAGCACGCACTCCATGCGAATGGCGAAGAAAGCTCTCAGCTAACAGCCGTCAGCTATCCGCTATGCTTTTCATTCCGTCGACACGGCCTCATCATCCTTGTCGAGCGCCGCCCGAACTGTGTGCCATGCGAGCGTCGCGCATTTGACCCGCGCGGGATACTGGCAGACACCGGAGAACACCTCGAGCTTTCCGAGACTCCGCTCCGACCGCTCGTCTTCGCCGGTGACGAGACCGTGGAACTTCTCGAACAGCGCTTTGGCTTCCGCGAGCGTCTTGCCTTTGACGGCTTCGGTCATCAGCGATGCCGATGCTGTCGAGATCGCGCAACCCGACCCTTCGAAGGTGGCTTCGGTGACCACGCCGTCTTGGACGTTTAGAAAGACGGACACATGATCACCGCACAGCGGGTTGTACCCTTCGGCGCTGTGATCGGCATCTTCGATGCGGCGACGGTTGCGCGGCGACTTGTTGTGGTCCAGGATGATTTCCTGATAGAGATCGTCATGATCGGACATTACTGAAACACCTCAATCACCTGCCGCAGACCCGTCGCAAGAGCGTCGATTTCCGAACGTGTGTTGTACAGCGCCAACGACGCGCGCGCCGTCGCCGGCACCTTGAACCGCTGCATCACCGGTTGCGAGCAATGATGCCCCGTCCTCACCGCGACGCCCCGCTGATCCAGGATCGTCCCCACGTCGTGCGGGTGGATACCCTCGAGGACGAATGACAGCACCGACGCCTTCTCCCGCGCGGTACCGATCAACCGCACCTCCGGAATCGCGGACAGCACCTTCGTGCCGTACCGAAGCAGATCATCCTCGTACGACGCGATGTTGTCCATCCCGATCGCCGTCAGATAGTCGACAGCCGCGCCAAACCCGATCGCGCCGGCGATGTTCGGCGTGCCAGCCTCGAGGCGATGCGGCAGATCGTTGTAGATCGTCTTCTCAAACGTGACCGACTTGATCATGTCGCCGCCGCTCTGATAGGGCGGGAGCGACTCGAGCAGATCGAGCTTGCCGTAGAGCGCGCCGACGCCGGTGGGTCCGAACATCTTGTGGGCGCTGAAGGCGTAGAAGTCGCAATCGATGCGGCGCACGTCGACTTCGGTGTGCGGAACGGCTTGGGCGCCGTCGATCAGCACCCTCACGCCGCGCGCGTGCGCCAGTTCGACGATTCGCTCAACCGGGTTGATCGTTCCCAGCGCGTTGGCGATGTGTGTCACCGCGACCAGCTTTGTGCGGTCGTTGAGTAGGTTCTCGTATTCGTCCAGCAGGAACTCGCCGTCGTCGTTGATCGGCACGACGCGCAAACGCGCGCCGCGCTCCTCGCACAACAACTGCCAAGGAACGATGTTCGAGTGATGCTCCATCGTCGAGATGATGACTTCGTCATCGCGATCGATGTGCGTCCGCCCAAACGTCTGGGCGATCAGATTCACCGCCTCGGTCGTCCCGCGTACGAAGACGATCTCCTCGCGCCGTTCCGCGCCGATGAATCGCTGAATCTTGCCGCGCGCATTTTCGTACGCGTCGGTGGCTTGCACGCTCAGACGATGGACACCGCGATGGATGTTCGCGTTGGTGTTGGCGTAGTAGTCGGACACCGCGTCGATGACCAACCGCGGTTTCTGGCTTGTGGCTGCGTTATCGAGGTAGACGAGCTGTGGACCGTCCAGGCGGGTCCTGAGGATGGGGAAATCCTCCCGGATACGATCGACGTCGAACCCGGTGCCTCGGGTGTCCCGGTCTTGGTCGGTTACGTCAACGATGGCCATTCCACATCACCGAGCGACCGCCCCTGGGGCAGTCGTGCCAATATCCAATCCTCAAGCCACTTCCGCAGCGGCTCGACGCGTATTCGCTCGATGCCCTCGCGGGCGAAGGCGAAAACCAGCAGGTCGCGCGCGGACGCCTCGCACATGCCTCGCGAGCGGAGGTAGAAGACCGCCTCGTCGTCCACCTGCCCGATGGTCGCGCCGTGCGTACATTTGACATCGTCCGCGAAAATCTCGAGCTGCGGTTTGCTGTCCGCCATGGCTTCGTCGGACAGCAGCAGGTTCTGGTTGGTCTGCTTGCCGTCGGTTTTCTGGGCGTCCTCGCGGACGACGATCCGACCGGTAAACACGCTGTGCGACTTGTCATCGAGCACGCCCTTGAAGAACTCGCGGCTGTCGCAGTGGGGCTTGGCGTGATCGACGCGCAGGTGGTTGTCGACGTGCTGGGTGTCCTTCAGCACACATAGACCGCTCAGCGTACACTCGGCTCCTTCCCCATCGAGGACGGTGTTGATGTTGTTGCGCACCAGCGACCCGCCGAGCGACAGCGCGTGCGACGAAACGTTCGCGTCGCGCGACAACTGTGCGTGGAAAGTGCCGATGTGGTATGCGTTCGGCGATTCCCGCCCGATTTTGTAGTGATCGACAACCGCGTTGTCGCGGGCGACCACTTCGGTCACGGCGTTCGTCAGGTAGGTCCCCTCGCCGACGCCCAGGTAAGATTCGATCACGGTGACCCGGCTGCTCACGTCCGCCACGATCAGCGTGCGCGGATGGGTCGCGGCCGGCTGCTCGCCGTCGGTGGTGACATAGACCAGATGAATCGGATCGGTGACGTCGGTGTTTCTGGGTATGTGGATGAACGCGCCGTCCTCGACGAAGGCGGTGTTGAGGGCGATGAACGCTTCGGCATCGAAGGCCGCGTAGCGGGCAAGATACTGGGCGACCAAGTCGCCGTCCGTGTCCATCGCCTCGCCGAGCGCGCCGACCTTGACGCCGGGCGGCAGCTCGCGAACGCTCGACAGCGCCTCACAGTACCGTCCGTTGACGAATGCGATCCGGCTACAACCGTCGTCATTGAACAGCTTGTCGGTGATATCCGCCGGTGACACTCCCGCGGCGCCGTCTCGCGCCGAGGAGAACTCGGTCTTTGCGATCGGAGCGACATTAGTGTATCGCCACTCCTCGTCTCGGGTCGAGGGGAACCCCAGGTCCGCGAACTGCGTGATCGCATCGCGGCGCACCGGCGTGAACCAGTGGTCGCTTCGCCCGTCGGCCTGTTCAAGCCGGTCAAACCCGGCGATGAATCCGTTCGTGTGTTCCGTCGTTGCAATCATCTTCGTTCTGCCTCGGTTTGGTCAGGCGCTGACCGGGTGTTTCTTTCCGGTCTGGTCGGTCCAGGCATAACCCTTGTCTTCAAGTTCGAGGGCCAACTCCTTACCGCCCGATTTGACGATCCGCCCGTCCACAAGCACGTGAACGTGGTCGGGAACGATGTACTCGAGCAGGCGCTGATAGTGCGTGACGACGATCATCGCTCGGTCCGGACCGCGCAGGGCGTTGACGCCACCAGCCACGATCTTCAGTGCGTCGATGTCCAGCCCGGAATCCGTCTCGTCGAGGATGGCGAGTGACGGTTCGAGCATGGCCATCTGAAAGATCTCGTTGCGTTTCTTCTCTCCACCGGAGAAGCCCTCGTTGATCGCCCGTTTGAGCAATTGAGCGTCCAGCTCGACCAAGTTCGCTTTGGCTTTGACCAAGTCGAGAAAGTCAAGGGCGTCCAGCTCGTTTTCACCACGGTACTTGCGCTGTGCGTTGAGGGCAGCCTTGAGGAAGTGGCTGATGTTTACGCCGGGGATCTCGACCGGATACTGGAACGCCAGGAACACGCCCTCGCACGCCCGCTCGTCGGGCGATAGATCGAGCATGTCCTTGCCCTTGTAGATCACCTCGCCCGCGGTGACGTTGAATGTGTCCCGACCGGCCAGCACCTGCGCGAGCGTGCTCTTGCCCGAGCCGTTAGGCCCCATGATTGAGTGTACCTCGCCCGCGTTGACCGTCAGGTTGATGCCCTTGAGGATCTCGTTGCCCTCGACACTCGCGTGTAGATTTCGTACTTCAAGCATGTCTCTTATTCGCTTTCGTCCCTACGTCTGTCTGTCATTCCGAGCGTAGCTAGAAATCCAGCTAGATGCTTCGTTGCGCTCAGCATGACAAGCCGGCTCGCGCCTGTGTCCCTATGTCGCTACGTCCCTACGTCCCTTCGTACGTACGTGCTATCCCACGCTTCCCTCAAGGCTCACCTCTAGCAGCTTTTGCGCTTCGACGGCGAACTCCATCGG
>JAJDDS010000303.1 GCA_029260195.1 Phycisphaerae bacterium | reverse complement strand
GATCGAAGGGGGGAGGCGTACTGATGAGACGAGTGATGTTGGCGTCGTGCGTGATGGCGATGTTGGTCTGCTTGGGGCCGGTGTCGCTTGCGGAGCAGAGTCTCGCGCCGGTGAAGGATGGGACGATCGTCGACGGGGGGGTGTTCGGTCCTTTTGACGGGGTCCCGGATAGCTGGGACTGGACGTTTAACGAGACGAGTTACGAGGGGGCGATTTCGTTGGTGACGGACCCGCCGGTTTCGGCGATGGAGCACCGGGTGTTCTGGGAGTATGACCTGAGCGGCGTAACGATCGAGCCTCCGGTGTCGGCTGTGCTGTCATTTGTCATGCGCGGACCGCCGGTGTTTCCGTTTCCGGACGTGGAGGTTTTCGTGTATTCGTATCCGGCTGACCTGAGCGAGACGCCGGAGGATTTCTTCGTGGGTCCGGCGGTATTGCAGGGAAGCGCGGTGGTCGAGTCGTTCCAATCACCGACGGATTTCACGGTGATTGTGAGTGGGGCGGTGAATGAGGCGTTGGTGAGCGGGGCGGATCGGGTGGGGTTTCGGTTTCAGATCGACCCTGACACGCCCAATGTCGCGAGTCAGGCGTTTATCGATGCTCTGGATTCGGAGCCCGAGACCAAGCCGGTCCTGACGATCTCCGAGGGTGTGTCGGGTGTCCCCGGCGACGCGGACGGAGACGGGGACGTCGACTTGACGGATTACGCGGTCTTTCTGGATTGTGTCGCGGCGCCGGATGGGGTGTCGTGCGACGTGTTCGATTTCGACGGCGACGCGGATGTCGATGTGAACGACTTCGGCGTGCTGCAAATAGTCTTTACCGGCCCGATCGGGTGAGGGTGGCCGCCCCCGCCTGCCGTTCTTGCGGCTGAGTCAACCCATCTTCCCAAAAACCCCAATACCGAGGGTGGCGTCCGGTTATCTCCCGTCCGTGAGAATTGTCGGCGTTGTCGAGACGTGTGCGAGATTGGCGCGGCGGCGTGTGGTCGGCGTAACTCACCGTGTGGATCGCATTTACGACAATTCCCGTTCTCGGGGGCGGGAAGGCGTTTGCGAGGTTACCGGGCGTGGCATGCGGCTGCTCCCGACCTGTCGGAGGAAGCTACGGCCGGAGTGTTGGACGCGCAGGCGTGTCCGTGCGGATCCACCCGACGTAGCCCCGTCAAGAATTGAGGAGAATCTCATATTGGGCGCTAAGGTGGTTGCCGTCGCGTCGGTCGTCGTCGGTCAGACGGCGGACGTTTCAGATGTCACGTCTTTCGACATGGATCTTCGGTACCCGGGCCGCTTGGCGGCGCCGGCAGCGGGTGGGGTCTACGCCACCGACGAGGTGACCGGCGAGGTTCTTCAGTTCGACGACGCGGGCTTGGTCGTCGGGACTTTCGTCATCGCGGAACTTCCGGTTGGGATCGCGGTGCATCCGGACGGCCGGGTGTTTGTGTCTCGGTGTGACGGGGCGGTCGGGATTTACGACGCGGCGTTCGGTTTGCTGGGGACGCTCGATCCTGCACCGTTGGCGATGACCTATCCGAACGACATTGCCATCCACCCGACGACGGGCGAAGGGTATGTGTCGGATACGGTCGAGCACCGGATTATGGTGTTCGACGGGACGACGGGCTTGTTGGCGCGCGCGTGGGGCATGGAGGGGTCGGGCCTGTCGGAGTTTGAATCACCGACGGCGTTGGCGCTCAACGCGGATTTGGGTCAGGTGATCGTCGCCGACGTGGACAACTTCCGCGCTCAGGTGTTCGATACGAATGGGATTCTGCAGTTCAAGTTTGGGTATCGCATTCTGTTCACCGCCTTGGGTGAGACGGCGTGGTTCGCTCGCGGCGCTGGACTCGCGCTGGCGCTTGCGGCTTACGGCTGCGGGTTGAAAACCAATCAGATCGCAGGGCTTTCTGAGGTGAGTTCGTCGTGGGCGCCGGGTGAAGCAACGTCGGCGTGAGACTGGCGAGACGGCGCCGCGCGATCGTCATCAAGATCGAACTCGACCGGCTGGCTGGGTTGGTTAAGCAGCGTCCTGACGCCACGATTAGAGACATGCATGCCTTGCTGGGCGTTGATTGTGTGGAGTCGGCGGTGTGCATGGCGTTGCAGTTGCTGGGGTTGTCTTTCAAGAAAAACGATCCACGCGGCGGAGCACGACCGCCCGGACGTAGCCCGGCGCCGCGCCGCATGGAAGCGAATCCAGCCGAGAATCGACGCCAAACGATTGATCTTCGTCGACGAGACTTGGAGCGAGACGAACATGACACGTCTGCGCGGCCGCGCACCGCGCGGTGAGCGCCTGATCGACAAAGCGGCGCACGGTCACTGGAAGACCACAACTCTGATCGCTGCGCTGGGCATCGGTGGTATACGTTGTTCGACAGTCGTCGACGGCGCCGTCAACGGGGACGTGTTCGAGGCATTCGTCGAACAGGTGCTCGTTCCCGAACTTCAGTCCGGCGATGTGGTGATCATGGACAATCTGTCGAGCGCCAAGCGTCAGCGCATCCGCGAGTTGATCAAGGCACTGGTTCCCGCCCGCTGTTCCTGCCACCCTCCAGCCCCGACCTGAATCCGATTGATCTGGTGCTTGCGAAGGTGTATCAGTTGCGCCGCTCGTTGGCCTGCAGAACCCGACATGCTCTCTGGAAAGCGATGCCGTCCGTCCTCGACCAGGTTACGCCGGCCGACGCATTAACCTGCTACGAACACTGCGGATACACGCTACAAATGGATTGAGAATGCTCTAGAATCGCTCCCCGGCGAAACCGAGGGATTCGTCGAGCCAGTCGTCGGCGCGCAGGACTGCGCGGCGTTGGGCGAAGGCTAGGCGCTCGGCGCGGCGTTGGGCACGGTTCAACGCTGCGAGCGCTGCAGACACCCATCGAGTGGTTTGCCCGCTGCCGGTCAGCTTACGCAGGAATCGCGCGGCTCGAGGTGCGAAGCGGACGAGCAGGTCGTCTTCGAGGCTTACCATCGCCACGGCGGAACCGGGGTCGCCCTGACGGGCGGCGCGGCCGAACAACTGGCGGTCGATTCGCCCGGCTGCGTGGCGCTCGGATGCGATGACATGCAGACCGCCCATGTCGGCGACGCCCCGTCCCAGCTTGATGTCGGTTCCGCGACCTGCCATGTTTGTGGCGACGGTGATGGCGCCGGGTTGCCCCGCCTGGGTGATGATCTGGGCTTCGGTCTCGTGCCGTACGGCGTTGAGGATCTGATGCTTGATGCCGGGGATTGCGGACCCACGGATTGGAATCGGTGGGCTTCCTGTTGACGCTACGGCGGTGAGCAACGCGCTAAGACGCTCGCTGTCCTTGACGCTTCGTGTGCCGACGAGCACGGGTCGGCCCTGGTCGTGAACCTCGCGTATTTCGTCGACGATGGCTTGCCATTTGGCGTTCGCGGTCGGGAAGCAGCGATCGCGATGTCGGCGGCGCTGCACGGGGCGATGGGTCGGAACGACGACGACTGGCAGACCATACACCCGCCAGTATTCGCCGCGTCCTTCGATGGCAGTGCCGCTGAGGCCGGACAGTTTGGCGTACATTCGGAAGAACCGCTGGAAACTGATGCGGGCGCGGGTGGTCTTGGGGGGATTGACGGTGACATGTTCCTTGGCTTCGATGGCTTGGTGCAGGCCGTCCCGCCAGGTTCGGTCAGGCATGGTGCGGCCCGTCGATTCGTCGACGATGACGATTCTGCCGTCGGCGATGATGTATTGCCTGTCGCGATGGAAGAACTCGCGAGCGGAGAGGGCTTGAGTGGTTAGTTCCTCGCTTCGTCGGTGAGATCGCCAGATGCCGCCCCACGGGTCAGCCAGTTTATGCAGTTGATCGCGTCCGGCGCGGGTGAGCGTGACTTCGTTGTGATGACGGTCGACTGTGTAGTGTTCGACGGCGTGCAGTTGGCTGGCGATTGAGGCAGCCTCCGTGTAGCACCGTACCTGCTCGGCGTTGGGGGCGTCGCCGGAGATGATTAACGGCGTTACGGCTTCGTCGAGAAGGACGCTATCGGCTTCGTCGATGATGGCGCAGTGCAGCCCCCTTTGCACCAGACGGGCTAGCGGATCGAATCGTCCAACGATGCCGTTGATCAGGACCTCCGGCAGGTTTCGACGGCCGGCGAGGATGAGTCGATCACGGAGGAAGTCGGCGGTTACCTCTTTGTTGGTGCAATAGGTGATGTCGGCGTGGTATGCGATGCGGCGCTGGTCGGGCGGCGTGTCCTGCTGAATGTGGGCGACGGTCAAGCCGCAGAACTCGAAGAGACCCCGCATCCATTCGGCATCGCGGCGGGCGAGATAGTCGTTGACGGTGACGACGTGGCAGCCACGACCTCGCCAACCGGCGATCGTGGCGGACATGGCGGCGACGAGGGTCTTGCCCTCTCCGGTGGCGAGTTCGCAAATGCACCCGTCGTCACATGCGAGTGCCGCGGCGATTTGCACCTGAAATGCCCGCTCGCCGAGCTTTCGGAAGGCGACCTCACGGACCACCGCGAGCGCGCGATCGACATCGCGGTCGCACTCGCGCCCGCGCCGAAACGTCTCCGCGAGTCCGTCGCACGTTTCACGCAGGCGGCTGTCGGACACGTCAGTGAACTCC
>JAJDDS010000302.1 GCA_029260195.1 Phycisphaerae bacterium | reverse complement strand
CGGCCGTCAACGCCAAGCAGGTCCCAAATCTCTCGGGCTCGAACGCGCCGAGGAGAACCGCCGCCCATCCGCTCACCGCAGCCGGGCCGTGGCAGGCGCCCGCGAGCGCCCATAGCCCCCGTCCGATTATCGATTTGGTGGTGGAAGGCTTTCTGGTGACGCGGTTTGGCATTTCTCGAACTCGAATCGCCTCGCCGCAGGAACGCGGTGGTTCCCCCACGGCGGGCTTGCTACCGTGACCTCGCGACGCCGGCGGTATACCGAAGTCACTGAGCAACGGCACGGTACTTCTCGCGTAGCAATCCCCGTGCCAGATTCTCAACTATGGGACGGAGAGATGGTCCCACGCGATATCCCTCCGTTTGGAACCCCGAACGTCGGCGACACGATGGATGGCTTCGTCGTCCGTTCTCCAAGGGCCGAAAACGATCGGAAATGGCAGTACGCTTCGCGCCAAGCAACGCAAAACCTGCGCCATTTCCCACAACCCGAACCGCCGACGAGCCATCCGTGGCCGCAACGACCTGAGCAAGCGGTGCTTGGCGTCGCGGGAGAACACAACCAACGCTCTCGATCATCCCGTGTGGACCGAGCCCTAGTCCGCACGCGGGGACGGCGACAGTTGATCGCGTCGCCTGCGACCGAACACGACCGAGCCGGCGGCCAGGAGCAGCATCGTCAGGATAATCGCGCCCCATTCGGTCATCGTCGGAATGTCGCCGAGGGGTACGCAGGCCTGGGCGGCCTCGTCGCAGTTCGTATCGGGCGGACAGGGGTTGCTTCCGGACAGGCAGAAACGATCGGCGCATGTCTCCGTGCCGGTGCAGAACAGGCCGTCGTCGCAGTGGGTGCCGTCGATGCAGTCCACAGGGAAGTAGAGCTGGAGGTAACGTCCGATGTCAGCCGCTCCCTGGTCCGTCCCGCCGAGGTCAATCCAGGAGCCCATAGTCGCGCCGGGCTGACCGAAGCGAATCTTGTGCAGCAACTCCCACGGGTTGTACACCGCGATGGTGCCGACCCAGACCGGATCCTGCGGCGTCCCGAAGTTGATTCCGGTGCCGTCTGCGGCGTGACAGGCCATACACGCGAATCCACCCGGCAGTGCATTTGTGTAGTTGAACTCACCAGCCACCGGATCGCCGATGAACTGCGCCGCGGGATCGATGTAGTCGTCGGTGTCGAGAATTTTATTCTGGAGGAACTCCACCAGATCCCAGATGTCCTGATCTGCGAGGCCGTGGTTCACGAACCCGTGCCCGTTTGGAATCCCATCGAGCTTGATCAGGTTGAACATCTCGCCGGGTGTCATGGTCGATCCGAACACGCCGGGGATGCCGGTGTAGTGACTCCCCGAGCCATACGCGCCGGCGGCGCCCTTGAGATCCCAGCCGTGGCATTCCTTGCACCGATAGGTATCGCTACCGGACTGCTGTCCGACGGGCGGATAGAGCGGATGGTCGCCGCTCGGCGCGAGCGCCCCGTTCACGGCCCACCATTTGTCCCACATCTTCCCGCCGCGAATCTGGTCGGCGGCGCCGCCGCCACCGAACGTGCAGTCGCCGGTGATATTGATGTTGAACGTGCCGCAATCGCTGCCGTACCCATCGACAACAACGTAGTAGGTGTTGCCGCCCGTAAGGTTTACACCGACAAGTTCCGATCGCCACCCGCTTACTCCGCAACTGTCGTCGTTGCAGGCGAAGTTCGCGCCCCCACACGTCGATTCGTACACGTAGAGCTTGGTGTCATACGCGGAATCGCACAGGCTGATATTCGCCGTGCAGGCGCTATTCGGCGTAAAGGAGTACACCAGGTCGGGCGACAGCGAGCCTGGATAATTACAGACCTCATCGTAGTCGTTGGTGGCACCACAGGTGTCGCCCGCATCGGTGTATGGAAAGGCGCTGACCACCGTGGCGCTCGCGCACGTGTCGCCGCCACCGCCCATACTGTGGCACGCCGCATCACAGCTTACTCCGTCCGGTGGATCGCACGCTTCGCCGGCGGCCTCGTTCACGTTCCCGTCGCCACAGGCAACGGCTGTACAATCGTCATCACAGGTCGCCGATTCACCGCCGTCGTCGCAGGTTTCAAGGGCTGATGCGTTGGTCGTGCCGTCGCCGCATACGACCAACGTGCAATCGGCGTCGCAGGTGGGCGATTCTCCGGCGTCGTCGCATGGCTCCTCGGGCGGGTGGGCGATGTGGTCCCCGCAAAGCCACGAGCAGTCTGTGTCACATTCGCCGCCCGGAGGATCGCAATGTTCGTAACCCTCGAGGATATTGTTCCCACAGATCGGCCTGGGTGCCACGGCGATGCCGCTGACGGACGACGGCGACCCGGTTCGGAACAGCCCCAGCGTCACGGTCGCGCCAGCCGGATCGACGTTGGCGTCGAATCGGAAGTTGTAGAGCGTTCCCCATCGCAGCGGGTTGGTCGTCGTGCTCCAGGTGACCGCGTCGCCCGAAACCAGTGATGTCCACGGCGCGTTGTTGATGGGCACGGCGTCGGCGTCTTTGGTGTTGAACGGTTCGTCATGATGCTCGACGGCGTGGGACCCGACGTTGGTCACCACAGCGCCGACCGGGACTGGCACGCTGAACGAGCCGGCCTGGCGATCCATGTCGACGTTCATCAGGGCGTATTCGTAATGCCAAATGCCTCCGCCTAGATCGGTAGCTTTCGATCCAAGCACGCAGCGCCCGTCCGGCGAGACGAACTCGACCACCGGAAGCTCCTCAGCCAGGATGGTCTGCGTCGCGCCGTTCCAGGCGTCGATGGGTTGACCCCAGATCGGCAACGTGCCGGCCCCACTCATCCCGAAAGACCAGTTTCCGCCCGGCGAGCCAGACACGGTGACCTCCTTCCAGGCGGCGCTGTTCATCTGATCGACGTCCCCCGGCGCGACGTAGTAGCCTGACGAGTAGTAGGTGGCGCCGGGGTTTTGGGGGGCGTCGAGATCGGCGTCGTGTACCTGAATCCGGTGCGAAATCGCGGTATGACCACCGCCACCACCTTGCATATGAGAACCGGCGTAGGTCCATCCCCGGGTCCAGGGATTCACCTCGTACCGCGGTCCCAGCCCACCCTGTGACGCGTTCAGCCCGGGGCCGTACGTGTCCGTGCAACCCACGCCCAGTGAGCTGGGACCCGTCGCCTGACACGTCGTCGAGCATTGTGAACTGTCCAGCGCATAGAAGCCGTGTTTGATCCACGACTGGCCGACCTGCTCGAAGCGCTCGCTACCGTCCACCGTCTTCAGGCGAAACAGGTCCATCACGATGAACGGGTGGTCTTCGTTGGGAATCGCATTCCATGGTAACGGAGCGTCCCCGATGTTCCACGAGGTGGTCCCTACCGAGAGGCCCACGATGTCGCCCAATCGGCCGTACTGGCCGAGGCCGAACAGTTGGCAGTAGACCATGTCCGGGCCGATGACCCCAGCGCCATCCTCCTCGACCGGCGATTCGTCGATCGCGACCGGTCGATCTCCGCCGATCCACTGGGCTTCGGCGATCACCACCGCCCGCCCGATGGAGACGCCGACCAGGTCCGGACGCTCCAGCGCGTTCGCCAACCCGAGTGTGATCACCAGTTCCCGACTGGCCAAGCCGAACCCGTACGTTCGCGCGTCGAAGCCGGTCTTCACCGCCCGCAGTTCGAGATACAGGCGTCCGAGTTGCCTGGTCCGCTCACCGTCCACGCCGTCGGCGGCCGCACCCTCCCGCGCCACCGCGTAGTCATGGACGATTCGCTCGATGTCGCCGGCGACGATGCTCAGCCCATCCAGAGTTCGCATGTCGCGACTGAAGACTTCGAGACGCCCGTCGCCGAGGCGAGCGAACCGCAGCACGTCGTCGGCGCGAAGTGGTAGCTCCAGTGTCAGCCCTGTGTCACTGGCGTCCCGAGGTTGACCGACGACATCGATCACCAACCCGAGCTGGTCAACGACCTCCCGATGAATCTTGAGGGTCAGCGTTCCGTCCCGTCCAGCCCAGATCTCGTCGGCCGGTGCAGCCGTTGCGCCGATCGCGAGAGCAATGCCCGCAAACAACGCCAAGTTCGTCATGGTGTACTCGAGTTTCATAGGATAGGTCCGTTCACAAGGTGTGTCCCCAGCAGAACAACGACCGCGATCACATCGCGAACACCGCACCGGCGGCGCCCGACGGACGCCGGGCACATCGCCCCGGCAAGCCCGCAGCCCCACCGCACGTGTTTAAGTTACTTTACTGGAATCCGATGTTGGATTCAACCGCGCGCGGTGTTGGTTCGGCGAAGCGGCGCGACGATGGCGCGGGTTAAAGCGTCGCCGCGAGTCGCGCGGTCATGCTGTTAAGCGAATGAACATGCGCGCGATGCGGCGAGCGCCCCCCCAAAGTACCGAGAGCGCGTCATACGGAGCGCCGAAAGAATCAAAACGCGACCTGGAACCGCCACAAAAACGCGCTCACGCCACCGCCGCGCGACGGGTCCGCGTAGACGTAGTTCCACATCGTCCGCACGCTCGGATTCAGATACCAATTCACGCC
>JAJDDS010000301.1 GCA_029260195.1 Phycisphaerae bacterium | reverse complement strand
CAGGAATGCGAGTGCATCACGACCGACGGAGACCTAGACCAGTTCGTGCGTTGGTATCTCCGCGACTCCGACGAGATGGCGGACCTCGCGCCGCTGGTCAGGTTACTCCTGGTCCAAAGCGCTCACACTCTGTTCAGGATTTCCCAGGGGGACGCCGAGGCTGTCAAGAACGCGGGCAACTCCGCCCGTCAGCTCATACGCATGATCGAATGGGGCGGGCCTTCTGAGGACTGGTTCGCCGATACCGTGGCTTGAACGCACCGGCGCTGGCGCTGTCCCAATTGCAGCCACGAGATCAAGTTGACCGAGGCAATCTCGGCACCCATCGTCGGGCGGCTACGCAAACAGTTCGAGGCCGAGGCGAGGAAGAGGGGAGAGGAACTGGCCAGGCGCGAGCAAGCGCTCACGGACAAGTCCGCTGAGATCGAAAGGGCCAAGGAGACCATCGACGCCCAGGTTGCTGAGCGGTTGAAGGCCGAGCGTCAGCGAGTTGCCAAGGAGGAGGCCAAGAAGGCGTCCGATGCGCTGGCAACGGAGATGACGGACCTCCGCCAGCAGCTTGACGAAAAAGCCGGCAAGCTCGACGAGGCCCAGAAGAACGAGCTTGAACTTCGCAAACAGCGGCGCGATCTTGAGGAACGCCAGAATCAGATGCAGCTTGAAATCGAACGCAAGCTCGACGCAGAGCGCAAGGCGATCCGCGAAGCTGCGCAAAAAGACCTGGCCGAGGAGCATCGCCTCAAGGAGGCCGAGAAGGAACAGCAACTCGTCGCCATGCGAAAGCAGATCGACGACCTCAAGCGCAAGGCCGAGCAAGGGTCGCAGCAAACGCAAGGTGAGGTGCTGGAGCTTGAACTTGAGGCAATGCTGGCGACGCGTTTCCCGACCGACACAGTCGAGCCTGTCCCAAAGGGTGTTCACGGCGGCGACGTGCTACAGCGCGTTCACGACGGGAACGGCAATGCTTGCGGGACGATTATCTGGGAGTCCAAGCGGACGAAAGCGTGGAGCGACGGCTGGCTGCCGAAGCTGCGTGACGACCAGCGCGAGGCCAAGGCCGAACTGGCTGCGATTGTAAGCGTCGCGCTTCCAGCAGACCTTTCGACGTTCGCGCTTGTCGATGGAGTATGGGTCACCAGCGGCGCGTGCGTTGCAGGGCTTGCGACGGCGCTTCGCACAAGCCTCATCGAGATGAACGCGACCAAGCTGGCCGAGCATGGCCGGCAGGGCAAAATGGAGGTTCTTTACTCGTACCTCGCCGGCCCGCAGTTCCGCCAGCGCGTCGAGGCCATCTTCGAGTCGTTTTCGGCGCTGCGCGACGACCTTGAGCAAGAGAAACGCGCGATGCAAAGAATCTGGGCGAAGCGCGAGAAGCAGATCGACCGCGTGCTGACGAACACCGTCGGCCTGCACGGCGACGTGGCCGGCATCATCGGCGGCACTTTGCCCGAAATCGCGGGCATCGAGTTGAAAGCTCTCGCGGCGGATGGCGCAAGTATGGAATAGGCTGTTCGAGAGATCAACTTTGGCCAGCAGGTGAGTCCAGGCTGGCCCCGCCGACGTGGGTCCAGTTCTGGACTAACAGGGCGGGTTCCATGCCTTTGCTGACATCGCGGATGGCGGTCATCCTGTCGTTTGTGACGAGCACCATGTCATGCCCGACGGCCTGCGCACAGAGCCACAGGTCGTTTTCCTGAATCGTCAAGGCCAGCGAACTGATTGGATCGATCAATTGCTCGGGGCGTAATCCGGGCTTTCGATTCTCTCCCGGCGCGAACTTGTTAAACAGCCTCGCTCGGATTTCGCCGTATGCCGTTACGGCGTCCTCTGTAAGTTCCAGGCTCGCCGGAAGTTCTTGGTGGACGAACCGCATGTACTCTTCCTGGCGCTTGGCGAAGTCTCCGGGCTGCACACGGTGGCCGAACTCGATCTCGCCGAGAGTAACAACGGAAACCAGTAACCTTGGCTCGTATTCAAGCGGACTCGCCTCCTTCCTCAAGGATTCGATATTGGCAAGAACGGCTGCGTGCTGCGCACACTTATCATCGTACCAGTACCGTACGATTTGAGTATCGAGAAGGAAGTCCCTCACTCAATCTTCCTCCCCAAACGCATCAGAAGCGGAACGGAGGGCCGCAAGTACCTCTTTTGATTTGCCCGGCTTCATACGGGTCGAGACCTTTTCGACGGTCGAACGCCGATAGCTGGTGGAAACGTACTTGTGGAGCGGTATGAGTGATTTGAAGTCGGCAGGGAAGTAGTCGCCGAACTCGCAGCCGACCCCCTTCCGTCGGCGGTTTGTTTTCGCTCCACGCGGTAGACGAAACAAGTCAAGCACGGATCGCTCAAGTCGAACGGGCAGGTCATAGGCTCGCATGACCGCCGCATCCATATTCAACAAAGCGTCGCAAACTGCCGAACTCTGCTCCATTTGCAGCGTGAACTCTTCAGTTTTTCGCACGAGCTTTAGGTACGCATCGGCTGCGGCAGCAATAGGTGTAACATGATCTTGCCACCGCTCCGGCAACGGAAACGCCTTGAGCAAACTGACGTAGATGTCTCGACGAAACGTGTGGCAGTGAACGTAGGCGTTCGCAAGTGGAGAGTTGAGCAGCGCCCAAAGAAATGTGACTCTTGGTCCACTCTTGTGAGGCCGCACGGTTACATATTTCTTTATGGCCGCGCAACCGCTTCGGTCCAGAAGGCATTTCATACGCCACGGTCCTCGCATCACGCGCGCATGATTGACCAGTATTTGGGGCTTCCCTGTGTGGTCGCCGCTTCGCCACGGCTGCACCGGTGTTCGATTCGGACTGAGCCAACTCTCCCCTGGCACCTCCCAGATCGAGAGTTTGCTCACGCCGGCTAGATAAGCGGGAACTGAGTCTAAAGTTTGGCGCATCCCCGCAGAGCGTGCCTTCTCAATAAGCCCTTTCTCTGCAAATGAGAATCCTTCTCCAATGTCAGCAACATCACCTAGCGTGGGATTGCCGCTGATGCGCACCCATACTTCAGGGAGATCCGGAATGTATAAATGTTTGTCGGGATGAGCATCTAGCTGCTCAGTCGATGCGACATGCTCCGAGTCGAAGGAATAGTTTTCAGAAAACTGGGCGATCGACTCTTCTCGGACGCGCCGAAAAGTCACTCGTGCTGAAGTGTTTCCTAGATCAGAGTGTCGTCGCCCCAAGATCACGGCTGTCTCTGCGTCACCTTCTGCGAACACTTTGTCTGAGAACAGGCACACTTCGCGGATCTCGAAGTCACGAAGCAACAGCGCACGAATCTCTCTGGCCTCTTTGCTTTGAAGAACGCCTTGAGGCACGACGACACCAAACACCGCGCCAGGCGATAAGTGCTTGACAGTACGGTAGAGTAGCTCGACCGCTTTACTAGGGCGTACTGCAAACCCGGCCTTTCCGTATCGCCGCTTGTCCGCACCATTAAATCGTTCAAATGGTGGATTGCTCAACAGGATGCCGCACTTCTTGGTCTCATCTGCAAGGACATCCGACATAAACATGTCGCCCGATTGAAGATCCCAGCCGTTAGGATTGGGAACATCTGCGAGTGTGAGGGACAACCGAGCAATTTCACGCGCGAATTCATCCACTTCCACGCCGTGAATGTGGCTCTTCAGGTAGGTGTGAACTTTCTTGTCGGGTTCTCCTTGCATTTCCATCCGCAACATCCGCATTGCGGTGAGTAGGAAGGGGGCATGTCCACAAGCTGGCTCAAAGACGTGCCGAT
Source organism: Phycisphaerae bacterium (assembly GCA_029260195.1). GTDB lineage: Bacteria > Planctomycetota > Phycisphaerae > UBA1845 > UBA1845 > OFTM321. Next base: position 560 of record JAJDDS010000301.1, on the reverse strand, counting down.
CCTCGCACGGAATCTCCCGAATCCAGTCGTAGAGTTGCCAGACGATGTAATCAACTAGATAGGGCGGTGTCGCGTGGATGCCCAGCTTCTTCCGAATGTCCTTGTTGACGAGAGTGTGTTCATAGACATACGCAAGTGTCTCAGGCGAAACGGACCGTACGTTGCCAAACCGCGCGACCAACTCGCTCGCTGCGGCGAGCGCATCTTTCCACTCGCGCGACATTCTCGCAACTGGATCGCCGGAGTTGTAGTGCTTGCCCACGGCTGCGAGTACATTTGGGGAGTCACGAAGGTTCAGGGTGGCAAATCCGTGGACCTTCTTGTCCTTGAGAATCTTGCCGGCAAGAAGCCGAAAGACCACCGTAAAGACTTCGCGTGCGCGCTTCTTGCTCGGCTGTTTGCAGTTGAGTTCGCCGAACACCCCATGGATCATCGCCTCAACGAGACCGCCGAGCTTTTCCCCGGCACGCCGCTCAAGCAACGGCATCAACCCGATATCGACGAAATCCAGTTGCTTCGCGCCCGGAAGGCGTCCCTGCGTCTTCGCTCGATACACGCTG
>JAJDDS010000031.1 GCA_029260195.1 Phycisphaerae bacterium | reverse complement strand
GGAACCCGTCGCTGCCTTCATATTCAGTCGAAAGTCGAAGCCGGAGTTTTCCGTCTTGAAAGGCGTACCCGATGTACTCTTTGTGTGAACCGCGCGAGCCTCCGCCGGCGGTCACGGTCACACCGAGTTGATCGGCGGGATCCTTGGTGATAATGTTGATCACGCCGTTAACCGCGTTCGCGCCCCACGTCACACCGCCGGGACCGCGAATCACCTCGATGCGCTCGATGTCCTCGAGCACGAACGGCCAACTACCCCAGAGGTTGCCGCCGAAATGGGAATCGAAGATCTGCCGCCCGTCGACCAGAACGAGTACCTGTCTCCCCAAAAAACCGTGGAAACCGCGCGGCGAGACCGCATAATTGCCGAAAGACAGATCCGCCACGTCCATACCCGGAACGAGCCGAAGTGCGTCAGGCACCGACCGCGCGCCGGACGCCCGGATCTCCTTCGCCGTGATCACACTGATCGCGTAAGGAACAGCCGAAATCTTCTGCTCGCGGCGTGACGCCGTAATGACAACTTGCACCTCCATGAGTTCTTCGAGGCTAAGGTCCGCGAAGCCGTCATCGTGCTCCGGAGAGTCGCCTGCACTGTCCTCCGGTTGATCGGGCAGCACGGGTTCGCCAACGTCGACGGGATCGCCTCCCCGATGGTCGGGCTCCGCCACGCCTTGGGCGATGGCGACAAGCGGTAAGAGGAAACCCACGACCGAAGCGCCGGACCACATCCAGCGCGCCTGCTTGATTCGTCTCGACCCGTTGAGGTGTCTACGCCTACACATGTCCACAGTCTCCCACGAAATACCGACGTGATGGGAAGCCGGATGTTCTCGCCGAATGACGCAAACGCCCGAAGCACGCGCCGGGCGGTTCGCTCTTGTCAATCGTGATGTGCATTGTCAGTTCCTCGTTCCAAACCATAGCCCGCCAACTTGAATCCGGCGGTGTCGCGACCCGCCGCGTCGAGTGCGTTCTCGTGCGACGGCCTCACGCTTGACCCAGATGAAACATGCTCTCGGATCGTCTCGATCAGTTCCTTGCGATCGATGGGTTTGCTCGCGTAGTCGTCGCAGCCGGCGTCGATGCACTTCTCCCGGTCGCCAGCCATCGCGTGGGCTGTGAGGGCGATGATCGTCCCGGTGTACCCCTTCCGGCGGAGCAGGCCGGTGGCTTCGTAGCCGTCCATCACCGGCATCTGCATGTCCATCAGAATGACATCGAACGAGCCTTCGGACGGGTCTTCACGGCTTCGGTTCAGCGCAGCCAGCGCGGTATCGACAGCGAGCTTCCCGTTCTCCACGACCGTGACTTCGGCACCGGACTTCCTCAGCACGTGGCCGATGAGGCGCTGATTGTCCGGGCCGTCCTCCGCCAGCAGGACGCGGCAACAAAGCTCGCTCGGGCACGGCTTCGTCGCGGCGGACGCTTCGGACTGCACGATCATCGCCGAACTCGGATTCTCCAGCATCCGCACGCCGTCCAGCGAACCCGTGCTCACGCGCACGCGGAACAGGCTTCCCTCGCCGGGCGTGCTCTCCACCGTGGTGTCACCGCCCAGCATCTCAGCCAAACGCTTGCTGATAACCAGTCCCAGGCCGCTGCCGCCGAACCGCCGCGTGGTGGAGGTGTCGGCCTGCACGAACGCCTGGAACAGCTTGCCGATCTGTTCCTCCGTCATGCCCAGCCCCGTGTCGAGAACGTCGAACTGCATCTTGGGTTCGGCGTCGTCATCCACAAAGCGCGTGATGAGCCGGACGCCGCCCGTCTCCGTGAACTTGATGGCGTTGCCGATCAGGTTCACGAGAACCTGCTTCAGACGCATGGGGTCACTTTCGATGGTCTCCGGCACGGACCCGACGTACTCGACGTGGAAGGGCAGACCCTTGGCGTCGGCGCGGACCCGCGTAAACGCTTCCGCCTCCGCGACGACTTGGACGGGCGAACACCGGAGACGCTCCACTTCGAGCTTGCCCGCCTCGATCTTGGAGATATCCAGAATGTCGTTGATGACCTGCAGCAGGTGCTCGCCGTTACGCCGAACGGTGTGGATGGCGTTGAGCCGGTCCGAATCCGAAAGGCCCGGGTCGAGCAGGTTTTCCGCGAACCCCAGGATGGCCGTCATCGGCGTGCGAATCTCGTGGCTCATGTTCGCCAGAAACTCGCTCTTCGCGCGGTTGGCGTCTTCGGCTTCCCGGCAGTCCTCCCCCAGCGACGCGTTGACCGCGATAATCTCCCGTTGTAGAGCCTCGAGTTCTTCGTTCTGCTCCTTGAGCTCGTCGCTGTATTCCTTGATCCGTTCTTCCGCGCGCTTCAGCTCGGTAATGTCGGCGCGAATGGCCACGTATCCTTCGATGTTCCCCTGCCCGTCGGCGAATGGGACGATCGTCGCATGAAACCAGTAGCAGCTGCCGTCCTTGGCGCGATTCTTGAGATCGCCTCGCCAGGCCTCGCCTCGCTTGATCGTCTCCCAGAGGTTCTTCATGAACGACTTCGGATGATGCCCCGAATTGACGATTCGATGGTCTTTGCCCAGAAGCTCTTCGCGCGAGTACTTGTTTATGCGGCAGAAGGCGTCGTTCGCGTAGGTGATCCTTCCCCGAGCGTCGGTGATGGAAACGACAGCGTGCTCATCCAACGCCGCCATGAGCATGTCAACCCGATCGGACCCAATGCCCACTGCGGCATGCATGGGGCGGATCAGCAGGTACCACAGCAGGGGCAGGCTGCCGAGACTGAGCAGGGTGGCATCGGCGAGGGCCTCGATCCACGGATGGACGTCGGACGGTAGCACCACCGGCAACAGCAACATCGCGCCGATCTCGACCCCGAAACTGGTAATCACAATCGTGAGGAGAATGCGCCGGCGGCTCCAGAGGACCTTTGTGTCGCGTTTGGTCAGTTGCATCGACGACGGGCCTCCCCGGTTCGTCCGCCGACGCTCCTGCGTTCCCGCGAGTGGATTCCGGCTCCTTGCGTCCCACGACCGAAAACGCGCCGCCACCGCGCGCCATGCCACGGGTGACGCAGCGCGCCCGATCGCCACGGAACAACTCGTCGTTGGTCGATCATTTCCTGTTCTCCCGCCCAAATCGCGAATCGCTCG
>JAJDDS010000004.1 GCA_029260195.1 Phycisphaerae bacterium | reverse complement strand
CCTCAACACAATCAATCCCATTCCTTCACCCTTCTTTTCCAGCGCCCCTTCGCGACTTCAATCCACTCCGCGAGCGCTGTCTGCGCATCCCGCTCTTGCGCTCCGTTGGTTCGCTCTATCGTTACCAATCGAACCCTTCGCTCGAAATGAACGCTCGAGAGTTCAGCAAGGCTATTTCAACGTCCCGGTCGTCGCGGATTAGCTCAACGAGCAGTTTCTTGAATTCTTCCCTCGTCATGGATTCCATCGTGTCACCTCTGAACACCGCCCAAAGCGGCGGTGTTCAAGACTCGTCATCTCCGAGGCTTCGCTCCTCGAGCATGTACCCAAACGCCTTCTGTAGGCAGAAGACCACGAGCGGGATATCTCCGCGTCCATAGCTTCCAGTCGATTTCCAGGTCCCATCGTTGTCCTTGTATCGACGTTCCACCGTTGCTTTGACTATGGTGATGTTCCGTCCGTTGACGTTCGCTTTGTTCTCCCACAGGGCGCACGAAACCGCGCCCGCCCTAAACTTCGTTACAGGTTGTCCTGCCATGTTCATTACCACCGAGACCCACCATCTGACGTGACGGGCCTCTTCTCTGGAAGTTCGAAGAGGCCGTTCACCCAAGTCTTGAAAAGCTGACGCATGTGCGCTCGCACTCTATTGCAAGCGTATGACTTTTCGGGACGGTGCAGCCCACGGCGCGCACTTGTCACATCATAAATCGTGTCAGTCCAAACCTGACTAAGGGATCGTAAATAAATAACTGGCCATTTTGCAACTCCGTCGCCGACATTGGTGGTGTGGACGTTGATTCGCTACAAGAAAAATACGAGGCTCTCTCGCCAACACTGAACGAGCGATCGCGGCGCATGTGGGCAGCGACGGAGGCCAGAGCGATCGGAAGAGGCGGCGTAGGAGTTGTTGCTGAGGCAACGGGGATTTCTGCATCGACAGTTCGTCGCGGCCTGCGTGAGCTTGATAGCGACGAGCATCCGCTTCCGCCAGATGCGATTCGACGGGCGGGCGGCGGTAGAAGACGAATAGCCGACGCAGATGCGACGTTGATCGTAGATATAGAGGGGCTCATCGAGCCGACCGTCTCGGGAGATCCGCAATCTCCGCTGCGTTGGACCTCACGAAGCGTGAGGCGGCTTTCCAGGGAACTGCAACGCTTGGGGCATAACGTCAGCCACACTCTCGTTGCCAGCTTACTGCACGAGCAGGGGTACAGCCTTCAAGGCAACAAGAAGAGTCGGGAGGGTACCAGCCATCCCGACTGGGACGACCAGTTTCGACATATCAGTCGGCGAGTTCGCGGAATGCAACGACGAAAACAACCGGTCATATCCGTAGACACGAAAAAGAAAGAACTGGTCGGAGACTTCAAGAATCAGGGCAAAGAGTGGAGGCCTCGCGGCGATCCCGAGATCGTACGCGTTCATGATTTCAAGATCCCCGAACTCGGCAAGGCCAATCCATACGGCGTGTACGACCTCACGCACAACGCCGGATGGGTGAGTATCGGCATCGACCATGACACGGCCAAGTTTGCCGTGAATAGCATACGCCGTTGGTGGACGAAGATGGGTCGTGCCGCATATCCCGAGGCAAACCAGCTTCTCATCACCGCCGACTCGGGAGGAAGCAACGGATCACGAAACCGACTCTGGAAACTGGAACTCCAGACGCTTGCAGACGATACAGGACTGACGATAACAGTCTGCCACTTTCCACCCGGAACAAGCAAGTGGAACAAGATCGAGCATCGCATGTTCTCACACATTAGCAAGAACTGGAGGGGCAAGCCGCTCACCAGTCTCGCGGTCATCGTGAATCTCATCGCACGAACCACAACAGACACGGGGCTGCGAATCCGATGCGAACTGGATCGCCGAAAGTACCCGAAGGGAAAGAAGGTCACGGATGCGGAGATGGCGGTACTCAACATGAGACAAGACAAGTTTCATGGCGACTGGAACTACAAGTTCCTCCCAAGAGCACAACACTGAAGATGGTCAGTTATTGTTTTACAGTCTCTAAGACGCCCGGCCGCACACCGCCATCCGAGATGAGATCCTCATAAGCGGTACCGGCGTCGCCGCCCATTCCCCGGGCAAGCATTTCACAAGCGATGGTATTCCGCCCTTCGAACTCCCATTTACACGTGTGTTGCAAAGCCGCGCGTAGCACGTCCGCTCCCCTTTCAGCATCGCCCAATGAGCCGAGCAAAGCGGTAGTCTGCAGATCCTTCGGCCCACGACTTAGCAACGTACGTGCGATGTCTTTTTGCCGCGGGTCATCTGATTTGTGGGCTATTATCAGCGCCGACTCGGCGGGACCGCTGTCATTGACTAATTCCGACAGCCGAAGAAGGCCATCGATGTCACTTTCCTTGGACAGACAACTTTCCAACGCCTGTATGCCGGTGCGGAACCGCTTATCAAGTGCGACGCAACGTTCAAACGCACGCCGCGCCGCATTCTTGTATCCGCTGGCACGGGCAGCGCGCCCCAGGCAATACCACACACAAATGTGTTCTGGAAATCGTCCAACGAGCTTGCGCAATAGATGGTAGGTTTTTCGTGCGTGCCCTTCATAGGCGGGTCTGACGGCATGAACCAGCTCCGCGCCGAGGCTACTGGGGAGATGAGCCTGCATCCGATCGATCAAGTCTAGCTCTCGATCACTTATCGACGCGATTATGTCGTCGTCGATTTCAATCGCACGTACCAGAAGTGACTCGGCATTGGCGTAATCACCAACACCCGCCTGAATCATGGATGCTTGCAGATGATATTCTGCATCTGTAGGCAACGAATCGACCATCGCTATCCAGCGAATACCCGCGTCCAGGTCGTCCAGCGTCGTATATGTACGGAGGGCTACGCAATCGAGCCTCCCCATACGGCTTGCTCCGTCAATCTCGTAAGAGCGCGCGGCATGTCGTTGCTCGGAGCTCAACTGCGCAAGATCAAGAACAGTGGCGTAATCCTGGTTATGGTAAGCGAATTCAGCCAACTCGCATCTAATGCACGCCAAGCCGGGCTCCCGAGAGTATCCGTTCACGAGGTCTTCGTACGCCTCTCTTGATCGCTTCAGGGCCAACAGTGCGAGCGCACGAGCAAAGCGTACTAACGGTTGATCCACACCTCCGTCTATGGCGTCCGAGAGGCGCTGCAGCGCACGTTGTTCCTCATTTTCGTACCAATGAACCAAGCCCTGGCAATAGGACATAGCGGGCTCGCCCGACGAAAGGACCTCCTCAACCCTGGAACAGCCTGTGGCCAACCAACCGCACCGATGGAAGAGGTAAATGAGAGTCCTAAGCAGTACGCAGTGAGCGGGGAATTGCGTCCACACGGGCCAAAGTCGCTCAAGAGCAGCCTTGCTGTTCTCGGATTCATGCAGCCGAATCGACTCCTTTAGGCCTATTGTCGCCTCGTATCTGCGTTGCAAGCGTGCTTGTAAGGCGGTACCGTCGACGAATGCCGCCGCTAGGCTCCTATTCATGCTTCCGTTCGCCGTATCAAACAGGCGTTCAAGTTGAATGAAATGCGCTTGATTGAGCAGTATCTTTCCATAGACATCAAGCGCGGGAAGATATACGGGATCCAGTGTCAATGCAGCCCGTATATGCTCTATGCCTTCGTCCTGTTTGTTGGCCGCGCAGAGAGCCACACCGTAGCGATATCGTCCGGTAGGGTGGTTCAATCCGGCGCCGAGGGCCGCGCGGTAGTGATCCAGAGCCGGCTCAAGCCGATTCTCACGGACCATGCGTTCGGCTTGTACGAAGTTCCCGAGTGGCGACGACCAACTTAGTTTCAACTCACCTTCGTAAAAGTTGCGGAAATCGGCGGTACGATTTGACGCTTCGTGCTTGTAGAAGCAGCGAATCAGCTGCTCGTGCGCGTAGAGGTCCTCCCGTCTCAGAACGAGATATTCGCGTAGAAGTATGGCTGCGCGCTCGGGGGCTCCACGAGCCAGGAGTTTAAGTGCGCGGGTTCGCAATTCAGCGCGTGCGGTCACCTAAGTGTCTCCGCCACAAAGTGAAGCACAAGACCAGATTCGCCGCAAAAAGTCATCGCGATCTGCGACGTGCTCGGTGGCTGCCGTGAGCAGGCTCTGAGTCTCGATTTCTTCTTTGGGCGAATGGAGCAATAACTCGCCAAGAGCCTTTTGACAGCCATTCACGCCATGAAAAATTGCAAACACGGTCCAAATGGTTTGGCGGAGATCAACGTCACTAAGGGGCCCGTCGTCGTGCTCCTCCACTCTCCTCAATTGCTCGACGGCCCGTTCAGCGTGTTGTTTGGCCGAATCCGGATCATGCTGTGCTAGCGCGACGGCCAGGTTGAGGTGCACCTCCATTTGGGTCCTCATTGAGGATTTAGGCAGTAGCCACCTGAGCGCGGGTACCACCTCGATTCTCGGTCCGTGCACCCACACTTCATGGCGCCCGAGAGGATTGTCTTCGTTGGCGTTAAGGAGAAACACCTCGCAAAGGTGATCGGCCCACTTTGCACGCATCCGTTCTGGAATTGCCTCAAGCACCGTCGCCAGAAAACGCATCGCACATTCCATGTCCATGCGCGATCGGAGATCACACCACGTGTCAATAACCGGGGCGACAAAAACCGCATTACGTCGTCCAAATCGTTTATACTCCTCTACGACGTCCGCCATGCACTCCCGAAACGTCTCTTCGTTCGATCTGAAGAACGACGAAGCGACCTCAAGCAAAGCTCTTACTCGCGTGTCCACGTACAACGGGTGCGATGATGCAAAGTCATACCGATCAACTGCGGTACGCATACAGCGCGCGAGCGCTGAGGCGTCTTCGCCAGGATAAGCAACGCACGCGCGGCGAGGCGCGCGCAGCCCGGTCGCAAACACATAACAATTCTCTTGCCGCTCGGCCAAATCAAGGGCCTTCTTAAGAACCCGCATGCAGGTACCCGGCGCCTCGTCACAGAGTCCTTGTGCCAGACCCACCAGCGCCTCGCTCTTTTCGTTAGAATCGCTCATTTCGTCGACAAGCAATTGACATTCGTCCACAATAACATCATCAGGTGGTCGGCCCGAGTGCCTCATGTACGCAACAAATAACCTTGTTCGCTCGCCGGGTGCATCGATCGATCGAATGTGGGAGAGGTCGACGGAGACCCCGGTCAATATCGCTCTCCTTACCAGGTCAGCGATCAGCCCGTCTTTCGTTTCGTCGCAAACCAAAAGATGCTGGCGGATCTTACTGATCCAACTCGTCAACGCTCCGGAACCTTCAATGGCAGCATGCCGCGCGAGCACCCGCAAGGCCTTCTCTGCATTCGGGCCACTCCCCTTCGAAAGTGACTCAAGCAAGGTGTCGGCGCGCTCGGCTGTCAACTGTTCGCGGAGGCGCAACCCTGTTGTGCTGTTCCACCATTCTTCAACGTACTCTCGCAATCGGTCGGCACCGTCCGCATCACCGATGCTCCCGGAGACAATGTCAAACGTCGTCAGGAAAACACAACCATCACCCTCTGAAAGTGCACGTTCGAGTACAACTCGGTGGAGTTCTGCGCTTGTTTGCGGTTCATCATTACACAACAGAGCCGCAATCAGCTGCAGTTGACCGACGTCGGTCGAGAACGGATCGACATTTGCCAGGTGCCGGCGCGTGCCTGCCGGGAGCTCGAACGTGCCACCATACCATTGAAGAAACTTTAGCCGAGCCGCTGATTCCGCTGAACCGTCCGAGGTGAACAGTCCAACTAACTCATCTAGCTGAACGTTCGACCATTGAGCAACAGGTACGCGATGGGCCAAATCGTCAACAGTGCGCGACCGCTCTTCGTTGGACTGCACGCGCATGATGTCGATGCTCAATTCCGGACAATACACAGCTGCGACGGCCGCGAGTTGCTGACCGATTCGCATCGGCGTTGGACCCGAATTCGAGAACGCAGATTCACATGCCAGCATGAGTCGCTTCAAGTCCTCGACGAGCGATCGTGTGTCCCACGGCGCAAGCATTACGGTCGTATCAAGTCCGCTATAATGCGGGTCCTCCACGGCAAGGCGAGCTGTCGTAGAATCTCCAGCCACTATCATGAAGGTGGGCCAGTCGCGCATTGCGAGGAGTTGGTTGCATTCGCGCAGAATGTGTCCCTGTGCGTCCTTTCCTTGCGGTCTGGCCAGATCTGCATAAAAGGGTGGAATGTCGCGTAGCCATGCCTCGGAAGCGCGCCAACTGTGATCAGAATGCAGCGTGAGATTCTCGTAACGTGATACCTCTCGGAATCCGGCCCACCGGCCCGCCGATTGCCTCTTCGAGCTCGCGTCCCCCTCCGTCCCATCTTCATCTAGCGCCCATGCCACAGCCATCCGTAGCCACGTCTCTTTGCGACGAGTAACCGCCGAGCTCTCGGATTTGAGTGCGGCCGCCAACGGACCGGCATCCAACACGGATGCACCATCATTGTCCGGGAGAATCTTCCACACGAGAGTAGGACGAATGCGGGCGGCGCAGCAGCGGATCCCGAAGATCAACTTGTCGCGCGCGCGCCCGTCATTGACGCTGTCCGAAATCGATACCGCGTAGCGAAGTACCTTTTCGGCCTCGAGTGCGTCCAAGCCAGTCAGCCTCTCAGCCAGTCTGGTAAGAATGGAAATCGCCGTCTCGGGCAGAAGAACGCACTGGTCGACTGCGCCCGCATAACGCGCCTCATCGTGCTTTACTAACTGTAGTATTGCGGCTGAGATTCGTTCACAGGTGGCATCGGGCGCATCCAGAAGCAGGAAGTCAAGGACTGCCCGACGGACATCTTCAAGTGGTTGCCCTTCAACAACGCATTTCACAAAGTCGACGGCATCAGGCAGTTTCGTCGGAATCGCGTTGGCGATCATCCGTCCCAGGTAGCATTTGGCCTCCTTGATCAGGATGTCCGGCTGCATGCCGACGCACGCGAACACACACCATCTGAGCAATTCGTTGCGAGTCTCGCTGCTCGTCGGCATAACGACCCGAAGAGCGTCGACGGCGCGGAGAAATATCGACCAGTCTCCTTTTTCTTCCTGTTCGAGTTCAGCGAGCAACGGCTTTATCATCGTAACGGACGCTGCTTCGTCGAACGTGGCGATTCGTTCCGCTAGCCGAATGACGGCGTTCCAATAGCCTGACGATCCATTGATATTAGGAAGTTCACTTTCGGCGTTGATTGGATCGGTTTCGGCGGCTTGGCTAATGCGTATGCCGACGATCATGCTCCGGAAGTTTTCATCTGTTGTCGCCTGGATGGCCCAGGATGGATCAACAACCCCGAGCGCCGTCAACCGCCAAAGGAGAAAGTCTCTGGGCTGGCCCAATGACATCCGTTCAATCGATGCTCGCCACGCGTCAGGATTTTCACGAACACTGTCGTCCAGAAGACTGGGCGGAGCGCCCTTGAGAAGAAAGAGCGGTCCCAACGTCTCGAGCATCCCGGGGTCACATAACGCGACACCCGCCTGCTGCACCTGCCAGAACAGGAAACGGAGAATCGCCCACCGCGCGGCCAACCTATGTTCCGCTTCCCGGATATCCGACAGGGCATGGTCTAGGATCCGACCTGCCCGGCGTGGATCCGTTACAATCAGTTGTCCTACAATCGCAACGGCCCCACACAGTTTGTCCGCTTCCTCGTCAACGTTTCCCAAAACGCCGAGCGCCTGTTCAATGTCCCGTTCAGCAGTTGATTGGAGTATTTGGAAGACCGCCCGGTGGCGGTTCGGCACCTCAGAACCGCCCATGTCTAGCAGGTAGTCGGCATCGGGGATGAGTTGCGCGACGCGCAAGCCCCACTCGGGAGCGACACATGATAATAGGATCGCGACAACTTCGATTGCTCTGGATGCCGCGCCGACACTGAGTCGCTCGACTTCACCAAAATGCTGTTGGGCCAACGTGCGATCCGATCCATGATAGTGCCTGGACAACTCAGCGTGAACGTATAGGCGGTCCTCCTTTGAGCCGTAGTAATCCACCTCTTCGCGTGCGCGCCCGTGGATACCAAGTCGAATTCGCAGGGCGTGCTCCACGCCATAGAACGGATTGTTGTACAGCGATCGGCCATACCCCGCCTTCCACCGTGCGAGCTGGAAAAGAGCGACAAGGGCCTCTGTCACATCTTCGGCATGCATGCACAAGCGGATTGCCGTTTCCACGTCTCCCATCAAAGCCGCGTCATGGCCGGTCTGCTCACGCCTTGCCGCGGCCCAGTCCTCGTGGAGCAGGTCCACCAACATCCTCCATCCGCCGACATCGGCGATGTGTTCCGCACCGTAGGAAAGGGCATATTCGCGGACCGCCCTCGGCAACCCCGCCTCTTTCCAGCGGCGGCAGAGGTCGGCAAACCGCTGCCGGTAACCGCGTATCTCATCGGCCATTGTAGTAAGCACGAAGTCAGTGATGCGGTTGTTGGATAGCTGGTAGCCATCTCGCTCGTTGCCCACCAGATACCGCGCTGCCGATGCGATGAGAGCGTCGAAGCTACCTCCACGCAGCAGGTCGTGGGGGCTCAGTGCCAGTAGCAACTCGCGGCCGACTGGCGCGCGCGCAACAGCGAGGGAACCCATCAGGTCGAGGAACTCGTAGGTACCGCAGGCCTCCCATCCGTCGGCCCACCATTTCTTCAGAAAAGCGCTGTGACCTACTGGATAATGCTCCAAGCGACCAAGGTCGCCGTTCGAAGCCTCCAAGTCGTACAAAAGGTCATGAACATAGAATGGGTCACCACCGGACAGGTCGTACACGCGCTCGGCGGCACGATCGACGACGGCGCCTGCCAAGCAAGCTCCCTCCATGGCCTCGCGGATCCCCTGCCGGGTAAGTCTATCGAGGTGGATGATAGAATCTTCGGAAAGCCGGAGGCCAAGGCGCTCCGCCCAATTAACGTCAGCAGAATCCCGGGCCGAGAGCACGACCTTCACGTTTCGAGGGAGATCTTGCGGAAACAGAGCTTCGTCGGGGCACCACAAAGGTAGCGCTTCGTCCAATCCGTCGATGACGACGACGAACGGACGCGGCGGTTCGCGTTTGAGTAAATCGACCATTGTCCAGCGAAGACGTCGGTTGTCGTCACGTAGGTCGACGCCGATGCCATGGACGGTGCCCAGCTGCACACAAATGCTCTCCAGGAAGAATCGCTCATCGGTGCCGCCGTAGACAAGCCGCGAAACGAAATGGGCGACCACCTTGACTTCGTCTTGGTCGATCGAGCTGAGCCAATGTGACAACAACGCGCTCTTGCCGTAGCCCGCTGGTCCAGTGACGAGACAATAGGTGCCGCGCTCCTGAGCGATAAACTGATTTAATCGATGGATTTCACCTTGCCGGCCGCCAAATGCATCATGGGCACGGATCACCGGCGCAAACAACCGCGACGGTTCGTATCTCCCGCCGGGGTCGATTGCCTGGCGGACACCGAAGCGTGCGCCCCTTCCCCCAATTTCATCACTGCCATGAACTTTTTCGAACACGTGGGTGCTGAAGACGTGCCAGTTGACAAAGAGGGCACGTAGATTCGGTTCGGTTTGGCTCTGATCTCCTGTGAAAAAGCGGTTTAGAGACTTCGCATATCCTCCGCTCTCGCACTGGGGTGGTTTGCGGACCCTATGGTTGCCCGTTCGATCGGCCGCCCGCGCATAGGCGAGGATCTCTCGGACGAATTGCCGCTGCACGTTGTTTGCCGGAATGGGATAGCAACGTCCTGCGAAGATGCGACGGATTTCCGGCGTGGGGGCGAGGCCGCCTTTCTCATCGAGCCAGAAGTAGGCGCTGCGCGTGGTACCATCGGAATCCGTCCGTTCAACGATAAGCCCGTCTTCGTCCACACCGTTCACAGCGAAAATGTTGAACTGCATGGCTTTCTCACACGTCGAATGTCAGCCGTTCGTACGCAAACTTCTTGACGCAAGCGATGCTCCCCGCGACGCATCGGGAACCATCTTGGGTTTCGTTAAGATCCGCCACACAGGGTTCGATCCCGAGACCGGCGAAGGCGACACCTCGCGAATAGGCCGGGTGGGGCTTTTGTTTCGACGCATCCGTCGCATGCTCAATCTCTGAGCAATCCCATGCTCGCGGCGCCCGTGCTGTCAGGTAACCCGGTCGCAGCCCCGAATCCGGGCAGATCTCCCCAAACGCGCGCTCACAGGCCTTGTTTTTCATTTTCCCCAAAGATTTGGGAAACCGCCATAACTGCATGTAGCTACGGCGGGCAAGCTCCCCAATCACGATCGTAACCCCTTACGCAGCAATGAATTAACGGCAACACCACGATTTCACGTGGTATGTTGACGGGTGAGCAACGCTCAACGTTTCGCTGACGAGCGAATGCACAAGAACGCTCCCGGGAGCCAACGAACGCCAATTGTACAGGAGATATCGAATGAGCGTATCCGTGCTCCAAAAAACCAAACGGGCAACCGCCCAAGCTGCCCAATCCCGGCCTGGGCGCGCACTAAATGCCGGCACACGACGCGGTGGCGGGGGTTCCGGCCCTCGCAACCCGTCAGCGTCGCTTGGCGATGCCCCGGCTCGTCGCCTGAGCCAAGTGCTCGCCGCTGCCCATCGGTGGTTGGTTGTAACCAGCGTCGACGACCTCAACCACGTGGCTTGTGTGCTCTTCCGGGCGGGCGACGACGAGTTTTACTCCGGAATCGTGTCGTTCGATCAGCGCACCGGTTGCATGCGTCTCGAGGCCCGCGTAGGACGCAATGATCACCCGTCCGAGGCCCAAATTCGATCCTGGGTCCTCCTGGAGGCGCACTTTACCCGTGTCTGCTACGACAGCGAATACGGGTTCGTGTCATTCCGCGCCACAGGTGTTTGCGAACGACTCGATGTGCGCTCGCAACTCATCCTGAGATTTCTCGCTAGGGATATGCACCGGGCGCTGCGGAATTCGGCAGTCCAGGTTGCACCTGGTGACGGCTCGGCTTCGGACGTGAATGGGAGGCCGACGCCATGAAACCACTCGAAATACGTTACGAGACCACAACCTGGGTTCCTGGCGGCGAGCTCGAAGTCCGATCCCTGACCGCC
>JAJDDS010000300.1 GCA_029260195.1 Phycisphaerae bacterium | reverse complement strand
TCGCCAGGCGAAACGCCCCCCGCACCTTCGCCCACGCCGGAGACAGACGAATAGCCACAACATCGCGGCACATCGATCGCAGAGTGTCAACATGTGGCACATCCCGAACGTCGTCCACAAAACACGCGCACCAGACGTCGTGACGCGCCGCCAGATATCGCAACTGATGGCAGGAGCGGATCTTATCCCCCTTGTCCGGCGGATAGGGAACGCGATGGGACACATGGAGAATCTTCATCACCGCGTCATCCCGGAATGTGCTTCGTCAACCACGCACCCATCCACCGCGTCACCGTCGAAGGCAGCGCAGGCCAGATCCGACGCGCGAGCCCGAATCGCGGGTTCGTCGGTGTCAGGTTCGGCGCGGAACGACCCGGAGGCGTGTACGCCTGGTACTGAAGCGCCTCCGCCTTGAACCCCTGATTTCGCTTGAACGCGCAGGCGCCCAAGTTGTCACGCCGCGACCGACCAAAGTCGAACGTCCGGCAGCCCATCGCGACCGAGCGCTCCATCGCCGTGAGGTAGACGAAATTCGAGGTGTGCATATGTCCAAAACGCTCGTCGGCGCCGACGAAATACGGCATCGCCACTCCGTTGAACAAGAACGTCACAAGCCCCGCGACGGGACGCCCTCGGTGCGATACGAGTGACACGCTGTGACCCTTTGGCGTGCGATGCACCAATTCGCGGAAAAATCCGTACGGGTAGTTCAACGACCCAAGGCGACGCATACTTCGACAATAGAGCAACCAAACGGCACGCAAGTGCCCGTCATCAAACGACACACAAAGCCCATGCTTATCACACGCAAGGCGTGCGGCTGCGCGCGCCTTGCGCGGCAACGCCGCCAGACAATCCTCCGGACGATCCGGCAAGCCGCGCCGAAACGTCACGTATCGTTCGTTCACCGGGACGCCAGTCCATCGAGCACGGGCGCACCGCAAATCGATCGTGCGCGCGCCGACGGCGTCCGCGTGTTCATAAGCGCGATCCTGCAACGCCCGGAGGGCGTCGACGTCGTCGCCGAGCGGACCCCCATAGATGGCGTACGGAACGCTCACCAGCATGTGTCCACCGAGGAGGCTTTTGATTTCAAACAGCGGCAGACCAGCCACGACATCCGCACCGCGCAGAGCGATGAGATAGACCGGCTTCTGGCCGAATGCGACGCGGACCGATTCCATCCAGGCTGTGGTGTGGAAGAGCGACCCGTCAGGATCGTCGCGAACAAACTGGTCCCAGTCCGCCCAATCGGCCTCGGTCATCCGCACAACGCGTACCGATTCCGCAGTCGGCGGCGGGTGCGCGCGTGCGGGAACGCTCCGATGGCTGGTGATGACGGTCGTCACGCCTGCTTATCGGCAGAGCGGGGGCGTCAGGTTCGCCGAGAAGCACGTTGGAGCAACGCGTGCCCATCGCAGAGCGGCGTGCACGGGCGACGGTGCGCCCCGGGCGGCGATGGCAGTACTGATAACGGTGTCAGTTCGTCGCGCAGTGTGCGTCGTAAGCGGTTGCGTCCTTGAGTTTCTCGAGCGGAGCGAGGTCGGTCGTCTTGATCTTGAGCATCCAGCCGGACTCGAACGCGTCCTCGTTGACCTTCTCGGGAGTGTCGGCCAGCGCGGCGTTGACCTCGATGATCTCACCGCCGACGGCTGTGATGAGTTCGGACGTGGCTTTGACCGACTCGATTTCGCCGATTTCCGCGCCGGCATCAATCGTGGCGCCGACGACGGGCAAGTCGACGTAAGTGATATCGGTGAGTTCATCGGCTGCGTACTGGGAGATTCCGACGGTGACGAGGTCGCCGTCGACCTTGAACCACTCGTGAGAGTCTGAGTACCTGCGATCGGTGGGAGCGCTCATTGTGATGGTGTGTCCTTTGCTTGAGATCAGTGTTCAGCGATCCACCGTGCGGGCGGCGGGGCTACGCGTTCGGTCTCTTGTAAAACGGAAGCGGAACCACCTTGGCGGCGTTCAGCTTTCTGCCGAGGTCGATCGACACTTCGGCTCCCGGTTCGGTCAGGTCGATGTCAAGGTAACCCATGGCGATGCTCTTCTGCAGCGTGGGACTCATCGTACCACTGGTGATCTCGCCGACGGGCCGACCCTCTTTCAGGATGGGATGCCCCTGTCGCCCGATCCGCCTGCCGTCGAGCTCGAACCCGACGAGTTTTCGTCTGAGGCCTTCCGCGAGGACTTTGCGCATGGGCTCGGCACCGATGAACTCCTTGTCGAGCGCCACGCACCAGGCTTGGCCGGCGGTGAGCGAATCAAAGTCCTCGCTGAGTTCGTGGCCATAGAGGGGCATGGCGGCTTCGAGTCGCAGCGTGTCGCGAGCGCCGAGGCCGGCGAGCTTGCAGAGCGCGTCGTCACCGGCGTCGGGGTCCATGAGCATGGGCAGCACGAGTCCAACCGCGCCGCCCGGGATGACAGCTTCGACACCGTCCTCGCCGGTGTATCCGCTACGGTAGATCGTGTACTTCATACCCATGATCTCGCCGTCGAGGAACCAGAAACGCTTCAGTGGCTGGAGTTTGACGGAGAAGGTCGTCTCGACGTGCGTGACGGCGCCTGGCCCCTGGATGGCGAGCATGGCTGTGTCGAATGTCTCGTCGGATATCTCGACGCCGTGACCCGCGCCGTGTTCCGTCAGCCAGCGTCCGATGGTCTCGCGGTTGGAGGCGTTGCAAACCATGGTCCAGTGGTCGGCGTGTCGGCCGACGATGACGTCGTCGATGATGCCACCACGCTCGTTGCAAATGTGCGTGTACTTGGACTGATTGACGCTCGTATCGCCGACTTCACGGGTGCAGACTTTCTGGAGGAGCGCCTCGGCGTCATCCCCGTCGAGCCGGTAGCGGCCCATGTGCGATACGTCGAAAACGGAGACCTTCTGTCGGGTATGATGATGTTCTTCGGTGATACCACGATACACCAACGGCATGGACCATCCGCCGAAATCGATCATCTTCGCGCCGGCGGCGAGGTGGTAGTCGTACAACGGAGATCTTCGCATGCGGGCGGTCTTCTCGATGAGCCGGCGGACGGCGCGCCGCTCGACTCCGGGTGCGTTTCGGTTCCTGCTCGTCGGTACATTGCGGCGAAGCCGCTGGTAAGCTAGAGGTGGTGCTTGAGCATGTCAACCGCGATCGCCGGAACGCCTGCGGGACGCAGCGACACGGTGGATGACTCTCATCGAGAGGGAATGATGGCAGTGGACGATTCCAACCCTACGGGCCATCAAGACGCTGCTCTGGAGCACTTGCGCCGAGCGCTCGGCGGCGACGCGCCGTCGCGGGTGGAGCATGCGGCGACGTACGACGGACACCCGCTTGAGAACGAAGGCGTCATGTCGGTCTTTCGTTTCCGCGCGGCGGTCGGCGGGTCGCCAGAGATGGACTACTACGTCATCGCCGGCGAGACGGAGACGAACTACTACCCGTGCTGGGAGTTGTCGGCGGACGATGCGTACAGCTTGCATCTCGGGACACGGTTCATGCTGGTCATGAAAGTGTCGCAGCTCGCGGGCGACTCGGTACCGCAGGACTTCGCGGAGGGCGTGCGCACCTTTATCGGAACGGTCGCGCCCACCCAACCCATCGGCCACATCGCGGTGGCGGCTGCGTTCCGCGTCGGCGGTGAGGTTTACGCCGTGTTCCGCACGCGGATCGGTCCGGAGCCGGTCTACGTGTTGGGGTTGGACTGCCCGCCGGGGATTTATCGCGACGTCGATTTGACACCGCATGTCATCCTCCGTCGCCACCTCGGTCGACTGATTCGGCGCGAGGCGGAAACGGACTCACAGCCATAGCGCGGAAGTCGCGCGTCGGTCACGGCGCGGCGCGTATTATCGGCGTACGATCATTGCGACGAACTGAAACGCGCGGAGTTTGCGCGTCGCGTTTCGGGAACCGCGGCGCTCTTCAAGTCGACTCAAGAAACCTTCAGAGCGACACCGATACATGCCAAGTTCAGCGGTAAGCGACACCCACGATGACGGATGACGCAGCCCGCACGACCGGTGGGAAAAGCAAGCACACCATACACTTACGCTCGGCGGAGTCCGAGTTCACACACGGGTTCACTAGCGGCGGACCGCTCTTGGATCGGGCAGGAGGCCCTTCCGAGGATTCTCCAGATGCCCGGTCCGGCGCGAGAGGAGTTGGTCCATGCGCTCACGCCTGCTTGATCGTTATCTAGAGCCGCTACTACAAGGAAACCGGGGCGCCTGCCGCGAACTGATTCGCACCGCGATCGAATCCGAAACGCCGGGGCACAAGTTGTACGAAGACGTGCTATGGCCGGCAATGGAGCGGGTCGAAAAGCTCTATCGCAGCGACGAAATCAGCATGGTTACCGAGCACATGGCTACCCGGATCAACCGGGCATTGGCTGATCAGATCCAACAATCGCTTCCGTCGGCGTCGCCGAAGGGGCGGCGGATTCTCATCATGTGCGCGCCCGGTGAATCGGAGGAACTCGGAGCCCAGATGTGCGCGGACCTGTTCGAGTCCGACGGGTGGGGCGTGTATTTCGTCGGCGGCGGCGTCCCGAACGACGAAGTGCTCAGCCTCGTCGGGCAGCTGCGTCCGGATGTGCTGCTCGTCTTTGGGACTGAGCCGCACGGCGTTCCGCAAATACGGGAGATGATCGACCTGATCCGCGACGTCGGCAGCCACCCCACGATGAATATCATGGTATCCGGCGGCGTGTACACGCGCGCTGACGGATTGTGGAGCGAGATCAACGCGGACCTCTACGCGCCCACGGCGAAGAAGGCGATCAAGGTCGCCAACGAAGCCAAACCGCGCATTCCCGAGGTGCGGATCCCCGGGGCGCCGAAGAAACGCCGCCGGCGCAGGCGTTCCCCAGTCCTCGCGGCGGCCGAATCCTAAGGCCGGCGAACCGGCCGACGATTAGAGCCCGTCCAAGAGCGTGGCCAGCCGCAGTCCGAGCGAATTGCTGATGCGCGCCAACGCCCAGATGGAGGCGGCGTTCTTGCCCAGCTCGACCTGCGAAAGCTGCGACGTCGTCAGGTCCGTTCGGTCCGACAGTTGCCGCAGCGTCAAATTCTGGCGCAGGCGCTCCGCGCGGATGCGCTGGCCAATGAGCCGGTTGAGATCCGACTCGTTCGTGTAGACCAAGCCGAGATTCTGGCACGCGCGATTGACGGCGTCGACGAGCTGGTCTTTCTCGAACGGTTTCGAAATGTAGTCGCAGGTACCGCGCCGCATCGTCTCGGTCGCGGTATCCAGATTCGGGTACGCCGTCATGACGATGCAGCTCATGTTGTCGTCAATGCTCTTAAGCCGCCCGACAACCTCGACTCCGTCCATCGCGGGCATCTTCAAATCAATCAAGGCGATTTGATAGGACTCCTCGGCGGCGTGCTCGAGGGCTTTCTGAGCATCCGTGAAGGTGGTCGGACGGTAGCCATGATCCTCGAGCAGAAGCCCGACCGTCTTGCAGACGGCTGGGTCATCGTCGATGACCAACACCTTGATGTGGTGGCGTACCGTCGTTCTCGCAGTCTTCTTCGGGTTCGTTGGGGTTGTAGCGTTCACGATAGCGTCTCGTCCAATTGGCCTGTAAGTTGTTATCCCATCGCGAGGGGCAGTCCCGAGCGATTCCAGAACAACCAGTCGAGACGGACCGTGGCCCATCATCTGGTCGTCATCCGAGCACGTTATATCGCGGCCGTATTGAGTGGCAAAAAGTCAATCGAGTGCCGCCTCAGCAAGACCCGCGTGTCGCCTTATCGGTCCGTTGACCGAGGTGACACCCTGTGGATCAAACGTCCGGGTGGACCGGTGGTCGCAACGGCGCGTGTTCGCCGGGTAGCGTATCATAGCCCGCTCACCCGAAACCTGCTCAAACACATCACGGAACGCTACGGACCGGCGATGCGCGCCGGCGCAGAGTTCTTCAGCCAACATCGCAGCGCCCGTTTCGCGACGATCATCCTGCTGGGTAGCGTCACTCGGCTCAACCCGTTCCGCGTATCCAAACGGGATCGTCGCGCATGGGTCGTGCTCAACACACCGTTTCGCCCGGACGCGTCTCTGAACGACGCGCGCGAGAACCCGCACACCGGGTACACCGGACATACCGCCGAATGATAGGCGCGCACCCGCTCGCTTGACTACCCCGAGGACTCAAAATTCTTCGCTCGTTAAAACCGGCCGTTTTCTCGGACGCTCAGGCTCGTTTTCTTGCCGCCGCGGCCGGCCTCTTCGATGGCGGCGTGATGTTCCCGGCGACCTTGGGGGT
>JAJDDS010000299.1 GCA_029260195.1 Phycisphaerae bacterium | reverse complement strand
GCGGGGCGGGCGTCGGAATTGGGAAGCGAAACAGTAAGGGATGAGCGCGGGGGAAGGTCCGGGACGTGAAGGAATGCCCGGCTGAAGCCGGCTGCGCGGCGGCGTTGGGGAAGGGGCGGGAATCACCAACTGAAGTTGGTGGCAACAATCCGCTCGGCTGAAGCCAAGCATCATGCGAAGGAAGCGAATGTCCTTCGGGGAGAACGTAACATTGAACGTGCGGCTGAGCGCCGGGGAGCGTGATGCTCGGGATTCAGCAAGATTCCTCGTTGCGCTCGGAATGACAATGTTTCGTCTTTTCCGCTCCGGGTGGTAACTGTCGGTTTCGGCCAGTCGGTCAGCCCGCACGCAAGCCGGCAAGGAAGGCCTGGTAGAGCTTCTGGGTGACGGGGCCGGGGTGGCCGGCGGCTATGCGGGATCCGTTCAGGCGGGTGACGGGGAGAATGTCGATGGTCGTGCTAGAGAGGAATGCCTCCTCAGCCGAGGCGAGGTCCGCCAACGTAAGCCGACGCTCCTCGATGGGCTGATCGATGCGGGCTGCACAGTCGAAAATGTATCCCCGGGTAATGCCCTGCAGGATCGAAGCATCCCGGACGGGCGTGACGATTGTTCCGTCGCGGACGGCGAAGACGTTGGCGGAACTGGCTTCTCGGACCTCATTGTCGGGGCCGACGAATATGACGTCCTTGTACCCCGCCCGCCTGGCGCGCTTCAACGCGACGACGTTGGGCAGCAGGGCTGTGGCTTTGATTTCGCACTCCACACGCCGAGTGTCATTCACTGTCATCACGGCGATACCGGCTTCGCGGGTCTCGGGTTTGACGGTGGGTTTCTGGCGGAAGGTGGCGACGACCGTCGGCGTGAGGTCGTCGGACCAGAGGTGCGACCGGGGTTGCACGCCGCGAGTGACCTGCAGGTAGACCATCGTCTCGTCGAACGCAGCCCGCTCGATCCCCTCGCGAATGATGGTATCAAAGTCGATGTTGTGTTGGTCGATGTCCAGGTCGATCAGGGACAGGCTTCTGCGTAGTCGGGCGAGATGTTCGGGCATGCGGAACGGTTCGCTGCCGTAGGCGACGACGACCTCGTAGACACTGTCGGCGAACTGAAACCCGCGATCGTCGATCGAGATGACGGCTTTCGTCGGTTCGCAAAACGCCCCGTTCACATACGCCAATTCACCCATTCGTCATTCTCTCCGCCATTCGCCATTTGCTATTCGCTATTCGACATTCTGAGTTCACCCGTCCGTCACCGTTTTCCCAAGCGTCCGCCTCACCGTCGTCAGCCACTCGGCGCACTGTTCACGTCTCGAACCTTCGGCAAACCGCTGGAGCGCCTCGGCCAGGTGTTTCTCGGCGGACTCGTATTGCTGCAGATCGCGGGCGTAGATGATCCCGAGCAGAAGGCGGATCTCGTCAGACTCAAGCCCGGTGCGATATGATCGGAGAAACCGCTCGAATGAGGCTGCTGCCTGCGGCAGTCGCCCGGCAGCGTAGAACGCTCGGGCGATGACCACCTGCTGACGCGCGGGCAGGCACTGATTGGGATCAATGGCGATCAGTTCTTCGTACAGTTTGGCGGCGGCGGGGACTTCGCCGTTCTCCAGTCGCTCCCCAATGCGCGTGCGCAGGTCAGTGATGCGATCGAGGCGTTCGTTCTCAGCCTTTTCAGCCTCCGGCGACAGTGGAACGGCGCGGGCGACTGTCCCGAACTCCGCTCGGCGCTGGGCTTCGGGGCTGGACATCGCCGACTGAAACGCGCGGCGACGGTTCCATCGGTCAGCCAACGCCAGCATGTCGAATTGATCCCGCGGGATGGCCTTCAGGAGCAGCATGAGAGCGGCTGCCACGAATCCGAAGGCGTAACCGCCGAGGTGCGCGGAGAAGGCGACGTTTCCCGGTCCCGACAGCCCAGGCGAGATGACGTTATCCCAGAGTATGACCTTGACGCCGATCAGGATCATGGCGGGCACTTCGAACGACGTGATGAAGAACATGATGAACAATACGGTGACGCGGCTGCGCGGGAAGAGGACCAAGTAGGCTGTCGTGATGCTCGCGATGGCGCCGGACGCGCCGAGCAAAGGGTGTGGGCTGCCGATGACGAAGGCGACGGCGGCGACAACGCCCCCAGCCAGGTAGAACATAAGGTAAGCCCAGTTGCCGAGTTTGGCATTGACGCTCTGTCCGAAGACCCAGAGGAACAGCATGTTCCCGCCGAGGTGCATGGCGTCGGCGTGAAGGAACTGGTAGGTGAAGAACTGATGCAGCGCGGGCCAGTCAGCGTGCAAAGTGAGATAACGGTCCTTGAAAACCGCCAGCGATGCGACGCGGGAAACGTCCAGAATCGCATACGCCAGGCAATTGGCGGCGATGATCGCGTAATTCGCCAGCGGCGTGCGGCGGGCGACCATTTCCGTTCGGATGGGGAGGAGGATCATGCTGGCGCTTCATTCGTGGCTGCGTTGGCGATCGGACGGTTACGGTTGCACGTCCGGCGGCGCGGGTTTCCCACCGGAGACCGCCTGCACAAAGGCAAGCCGCAACTCGTGGGCGATCCCATCGAGCAGGTGGGTCTCCTCGTCCGTCTGGTTGCCAGACGTCTTGGTTCGGAGCAACTCGAGCAGGTCGATGTAGTGCTTTGCGACGTCCATATCGGGCGGGAGGGTCTCGCCGGTGGGCGCCTTGTATCCCCCGAGTCCGATCGACGCCTGCATGACGATCATGTTGACCAACTCCGCCAAGCTCGGGTCGGGCAGCGGACCCCGGGCGCCAGCGTCCCGGGTCTCCTCTTCGAGCCGGTCCTTCTCGCGCGCCGCGTCCTGTTTCCAGTCGGAATCGACGATGATCTTGGGCGCGTCCTGGTCTTTTTCCTGTTCGGTCATGATGGTCTCCAGCATCTCGTGTCTTTTCGCACGGGCGTACTATACACCAAGCGCGACGGTTGCGGTCAACTTGTCCCGGAGTTGTTCGAGCCGATTTCGGTCGTGCATGGCGAAGAAGAAGTCGCGGCGGCGGGCGACGGCGTTTCGGCCGAGTCGGCGGCGGATGTCAGCCGACGCGGCGTCAAGTTCGGTAACGCGGGACGGATCGTGTTCGAGGAGTTCGGCGTTGATGGCGCGAATGCGGTCGAAGGCCTCCCGCCGTCGGACGCGATCCCGCCCCGCCGTGTCGCGAAGCTCAATCGTGTGGGCGACGGCGGCGCGGCGCTCGTCCATCAGGCGGGCGGTTTCGGGCGTGGGTCGTACATGGCGTTGCGGGTTGTAGCGTAGATCGCGCACCCGGCTGCGCGCGTCGCGTAGCGTGAGCGCGTCGGCGTCGTCGCGGGGCAGGTCCATGCGCAGGGTGGCTGACACGCACGCCATCGCGGGCGGTTCTACACCGTAGTACCGACGGATCAGCCCGTCAGTGATACGGTCGTACTTGGCGCCGCCGATCCCATGGATAAACAGATCGCCGACGAAAACGCGCGCCCAGAGGGTGAGGGTGAGGGCACGGGGGCGGAAGAGATACCCGTTCACACGTCCCAGCGCCGCCCGGGCAGTTCCCCATCGTTTCAGATCGTCGATGCCGATCTCCGCGATGCGCTCGGCGTCGGCGAACAGGTGGACGCGGTCTCCGTCGCGCTCGATCAGCAATCGCCGGCGCGGCTCACCCGGGCGATAAGCCCAAACCGGCAGCTCACAGCGCAGCCCCGCGCAGACCAGATCCGGGATGGGACGGTTGGGGCTTCGGACGCGGTTGGTCTTGCGATAGTCCGCCAGCGCAGCGTTGTAGCATTCCACGAATCGGGCGTGGTTGACGATCAGGTCGGCGAGCACGGGTCCGAACCAGTTCCGGCTGACGCGATGCTCGATCATCTCGACGCCGAAGTCGCGTTCGACGGCCCGGCGGGCGTGGACCATTTGCTCGACCCAGTCGCGGGCGTCGTGGTCGCGGGTCATGGCGGTGAAGTAGACGGGCAGGCAGGATCGGTCAAAGCGTTCGGCGAGGTGTCGCCGGACGGTTGTCTCGAAGTGTCGCAAGTCGGCCGTCTCGAGGCGCGGGATGAACTCGTGCGCCACACCGCGCTTCAGCCGCGCATAGCGTACGGCTTCGACCCGCGCTTCGGCTCCGATCACCGTCGGCGTTTCAAGTACCGTCCGCGCTGGGGCGTCGTTGTCGACGACGAAGTTGACTGCCTTTCCATCGAAAGACTCCGCCAGCTTGGACGCGACGACGTGTTTCGCCCAGACGCCGGCGTGAATGAACTCGGGCTGATGCCCGGTAATCACAACAGGCGCGTAGCGTCCGGCGCGGAGCGCGTCTCGCAGCTCGGCGCGCAGCGTCTGCGCGTCGGTATCGAGCACGTCGAACGCGTAGGCGTTGAGGAGTCGATGGTTGGATTCAGCCAACAGAGCCAATCGCGCCCGCGAGGGTTCGACGAGCACATCGCCGTCGTTCGGCGGCGTTTGGAGTCGCGAGAAATCCAACATGGCGGTCAGGTGTTCCTGGGCGGCGGGCGGGCGCACACAGCGGGTCACGCGACGGTGGCGCCGCAGGGCGGCGCCGGGCAGGGGATACAAGGCTCTTCCGCGCGCATCTCAGACTCGAAGACATCGAGGTAATGCTCGTATCGTGACGCCGGGTCGTCGAGCGACCCGCCGAAGTGGCGATCGGGATCGTTGTAGATCAGCGTGACCGGCAACTCAGCCACGCGCAGACGCGCCCGCCAGACCTGGACCCAGAACTGCATCGGCATCGCATACCCGGGGACGGTGATCCGCAACGATCGCAGCGCCGCCACGCGGTACGCCTTGAAGCCGCAGAACGCGTCCGTGATGTCCAAACTCAACCGGTCATTGAGTGTGGTTGTGATTCGCGCGTTGATTCGCCGCCGATCCGGTGGCGGAGTGTCGTCGCCATCGAGGGCGGTCATGTAGCGTGACCCGCTGACGATGTCGTGATCCCCGGTGTCCATGGTGGCCATGAACTGGGGTATGAACGAAGGCTCGTGCTGCTGATCGCAGTCCATCGTGATCAAGCGGCGATAGCCGTTCTGGCGGGCGTAGGCGAACGCGCTGGCCAAGCTGGCGCCGTATCCGCGGTTCTCGCGGTGGCGAATGACTGAAGCGGAAGCGTCCGCGAGCAGTTTTGGTGTCGAATCGGTCGATCCGTCGTCGATGACCAGTATGTCAGTGCTGTAGAGGCCGGCTTCGCGCAGCACGGAGAGGACGTGTCGCTCTTCGTTGAAGACCGGAATCGCCAGCAAGTGTTTGTCTGACAAGATGTTGGCTCCTGTTCGGACGCCCCCGGCTGCTTGGATCGGCGTCCGCGTTATGGTATAACCGCCGCCTCGGAAATCAACCCGGGCGCGGGATCGCGGACAATCGTGTTGGCGGCGCGCGATGCGTTCCGCTAAGGCGTCCGACACGCCCCGTGACACCCGTGCGATACTCTGAAGCCGTTTTTCGGGATCATCTGGGGAAGGTGAACGTTATGAATGCTCGCACAAAACACATCGTGCGTCTTGTCGGATTCTGTTCGGTCGCAGCCACGCTCGTGACCGCGAGCGGCTGTCGCACCATCACGTCGAGGGTCAAGTCGTATCAGGCGACGCGGCACTTGGCGCGCGGCGAGCAACATCTGGCGAGCGAAGATCTCGACGCCGCCCTCGTCGAATTTGAAGCGGCGGTCAAAGCCGACCCGAAACTGGCTGATGCCCACTCCAACATGGGCGACATCTATCGCCGCATGGGCGAGATCGGCAAAGCGATCGAGTCGTTCAGAAACGCGGTCAACGCCGACCCCCTATCGTTCAAGGATACGTTCAGCCTGGCGCGTTTGTATCACTTCACTCGGCGACTGAAGGACGCCGTAGAGGTGTATCTGGCAGCCATCGACCTCGACCCAAGCGACTACGACGCCCAACTTGGCCTCGGCGTGTGCTATCAGCAGATGGACGAAGCCTCCCTAGCGGTCGAGCGGTTCCATCGAGCCATCGACGCCGATCCGGACCGCCCCTACGCGTACGTCAATCTCGGCGTCGCGCTGGACGCGCAGGAGAAACACTACGAAGCCATCGCCGCGTATCAGGCGGCGCTGGAGCGCGACAACCATCAACCGCACGTGTTGGTCAACATGGCCCACACGTACATGAACCAGAACCGTCTCAAGATCGCCAGGGCGACGCTCTCGCAGGCCGTCGACATGGACCCGTCGTTCGCCCCGGCGCATGAGGGGCTTGGCTACTGCCTGTTCCGCATGAAAGACTACGACCACGCCGCCGACGCTTACGTCGACGCCCTGTCGATCGATTCACGGCTACCCAAGTCCCACGTCGGGCTCGGGTCGATCAACATGATTCACCACATCAAGGACAAGTCGCGCGCCGAACTGCGGGAAGTCGCGATAGAGCATTGGCACCGCGCGCTCGAACTCGACCCCGATCAGCCACTCGTGCGCAATCTCATCGACAAATACCGCACACCCGGCGCCGACCCCTACAACGCCCTCCTCGGCGTTCAGGATGACGTCGCTCCATAACGGCGTTTCCGCCCGCCGGGTCCCCGCGCCCGCATGTCGATTCCACGCAATCCACTCGTTTGAAGGCGATTGCGTCTGGAGAATCGTCCGCTGTACCGTTCAATAAACTCCAGCGTTGCATAAACCCCGTGGTGGTTTTCACCAGCGGGCTGTCCCCGCGCTACGAGCTGCGGGCTTCAGCCCGCGCGAATTCGGTGCCGGCAGAATCCACCCAATGTGCGGTGTACGATCGCCCTCGTGCAAATGCACGGAAATGCCGACCCTCGGCGTTTCTCGATGAATGGAGCAGGGACAAACGCCCGTTATGCAACAGCAGGGTGAACTCGTTCATTCTGAATGTCCGAAGGCTGAGAACGCGCCGGGTGACGTTTTTTGACGGGGACTGGAGGCGGGTAAGTACGCCATGCACCGCCTTTTCCCCGAACGCCTCCTTTATTTCGTTCAGCCGCCGCACCCACTCATCCGATGAATCCGCGTCAGAAAACAGTGTCGTCCGGAGCAATACGCTGACCACATCGCACCGAAACACCTCAATCCGGCTTGACGTCGCGGACCTTGACCCACCGAATTCCCCTGACGCAACCACCGAAACGCACGACACGCCGCCCCTGTCCGATGGCTGGGCCACGTTCAATGTCGACCGCTTCCTCGTCGAACGTGTCATCAGCTACAACGAACGAATCAGGTTCAACTCCGCGATCGAAACCGGGACGTTTCGAGGTGAAACTACCGTCGGGCTTGCAAAGCTCTTTCCGAAGGTCTTCACCATCGAAGTCAACCCCGAGCACTTCGAATCAACCAAACCGCGATTTCGCTTCTACCCGAATATCACGTTCCTACTCGGAAACTCAGCCCAGCTTATGCCCGGACTCCTCGACAAAGTGGACTACCCGCTCTTCGCATACCTCGATGCGCATTGGCAGGAGCGATGCCCCCTCCGCGACGAGATCGCAGCCCTGCTCGCCGTGAAGAAACCCAAGCTCATCATGATCCACGACTTCAAGGTCCCCGGACGTAACTTCGGCTTCGACGAGTACGACCGATTCCCCAATAGCCTCGAATACATCGCCGACCTGCTACACCACGACGAATGCCGATACGCCTTCAATCACCAAACCGCCCCGCAGTCCGCCAACCGCGGCGTGCTCTTCATCGAGCATCTGCTCGCCGAGCCCCACGTCCCCCCAGAACCTAAAAACCGACAGGCCTAACAGGACAGCGCAAGGTCAACAGAGCCGCGACCGTCAGCGAGCGGACATCCGTGTTCTCAGTCCCGAAACACCGCGCATCGCTCCCCGCAGATGCATTCATAGTGCGACATTGCGCTGTACTGCTAATGCGCTGCGATGGAATTGAGAACACTCTAGAATACCCGCGTCTGTTCTGCGTAGTCCAAGAACTCGAGGTTGTTCTCCAGCACCCCACGTGTTTCGCGAATTCGACGGACTGTCATCCACTCAGCCCGCTGAACTTCGGCCGGATTCGGATCCGGACTCCCCGCGACGATGTCGGCCAGCCACCACTCGATTTCCAGACGCCCGTCTTCGCGAACCCAGCGCCACACCGCGCGGTCCGGCTGAACGTCGAGCGCCAGTTCCTCGCGAAGCTCGCGGACGAGCGCGGCGGACGATGTCTCGCCGGGCTCGATGGCGCCGCCGGGGAAACACCACGCCCCACCGAACTTGATTCCGTCCGCACGCTGGATCATCAGGATCTCGGCGCCGCGCCGCAGAACAGCCACGACGCCGCGAACCGTTGTTCCATCCACCGGTCGTCCGTCCGTATCCAGCCGACACATCCCCCGGAAAAGGACGAAGGCCGGCGACGCGATGTGTCGCGTCGCCGGCCTCGGAAGAACCATGTGAACTCGCAGTACGGACTACGGCCAGATCAGCGCGTCGGTGGTGGCGCGGTCCTTGGCGTCCGGTCCAAAAACGCCCTCACCGGGATACGGATCCGGACCGGCATTGCCGCCGCCCGCGCCCGGGGCAAACCCGGATATCCGCGCTAACGTCGTGTCGCCACCAGCGCTCATGTCGCCCATGACGGTGTAGATGTTGTCATGATCGACACCGACGATGGGCGTCTGCTCGAAGTCGACGTGCCCGTCGGCGAAAAAGACGTTCTGACCTTCACCGGCACCGCGCCCGCCGTGGTTGCTCGAGTTGAACCGCTGCCACTCCCGGGGCGCCGTGTTGATCTCGAAGCTCCCGTCGTCCGGAACTAGGCCGGAATCGCCCCCGGCGTGCGGGCCCTTGTCGGCGATCAAGCCCATCCGGGTGTCCACGTCTTCGCTCGGACGCGTATCGACCGGTCCGAACGGGACCTGATACCCGTAGCTCACAGTGCCAAGGCGCGTGAAATCGTAGTACCGATCAATCTCTTCGGTATCATCGACAGTGTCGCCGCTGCTCGGGCAGATGTACGTCTTCGGTACGGTCTCGCCCGAACGAATCAGCATCCAAAACGCGCGCGTCGGCGACAGCGTGTCCGTATCCACATCCGACGGCTCGTACCGCCTGGGGGAGTGTTGCTCCTCGTCCTCGAGGACGTTCGGGTCCACGCTCGCGTAGATGATGTTCGGATCGGTGCCGTAGTTGAGCCTGGGGAACGTCGGCGTCGGCCACTGGTCCTGATTCCAGGGCTCGGCCGCGTAGATTTTGCATGCGTTTCCGATCGCTCGCGCATTCGAGGAGCAGACCACGCGTTTGCTGAGCTCCCGCGCGCGGGAAAGACTCGGCAACAGGATCGAGATCAACAATGCGATGATCGCGACCACAACCAATAGTTCAATCAGAGTGAACCCTCGCCATTTTGCTCGCAGCATGCGAACACCTCCTGTGCCTGTGGCACCAAATATTCTGAAAGCGGCAGACCCGAATCAGCGGCTCGCACCACGGCGGACGCGATAAGAAAACGATTTCCGATAATGGCTGGTCGGCAACGCTTCGTCACAACGCGAAGCCGTCAAAACCGCCGCGACGTTTTCAGCCGCAATCGTGATCCCGGTTCTCCACTTCGGCGCGCGGCTACGCACCTCGCGCCCTGCTACCCAATCAACTATCCACGAACCGTTGAACCTCGAGGCCAGCCCCCGAGGGTCGGTCATCATAGCTGGCGAAGCCCTTGCCGCAACCGGTCCGGGGCGAGCAATTCTCACAAACCGGCCGAGGATCGCGTTCATCACGACAGCGCAGATCGGTCACGCCCAAACGATCCCGGAACCCCGAACGGCGCACACCGCTTGGGCGGGAAGGCTCGACACGACACGCCGCAGCCGCCAACGTGCGCGGTCCGGCAAGGTAGACGGAACGTTTGGTATGATAAATGGAGGGCGGCATGCAACAACGGCCGACGGCGGGGACGTAATATATAGGAGATTATGATGACGAAACCGGTGAATCCACCCGTAACATCGGCCTGCAACCTTCATCCGTCTTCGTGAAATCGTATCGGCGGACCGGGCCGGTGTCAACCAGTATTCTCCGCGGGTTCGCTCAATTGAGGACAAGGTCAGACCCGGAGCTTGGTCACGTCGATTCGTCGACGCTGGAACTGCCCAAGCCCGCGTTTCGCGGCGGCTGCTAGGTGCGCGGCGCGATCGCCCTCCCGGTCGATCGGGGACATTGCCAGGATAGCCCGCTGAGAGTTGATTATTTCTAGCCCCACACTATCGACGGCCACCGGATCCGTCCCGGCGAGGATGATCCCGCCGTCCCAGGTGTCGTCGTCGCGGGCCTCGGGACCGCGATCGTACACAATCCGCAGGGCGTTCACCAGATGAAGGCGGATCTTGTCCCGAATGGCGGGAAGCGCCACGATGTCGCCGATGAACGGCGAGCAGTGGCCCCGGTGGAATCTGGCCGGATGCTTGATGAGCCCGTGCGACAGGTTCTTGAGGCAGCATGTGATGCCGGCGATGTTGTGCGTCTTGAGGAACGGAACGTTGATGATCGCGGTCACCTGGTTGAGCACGTCGGCGAGTTGGTCCTCCCCGCTGCCGAACCGCGTCACGCGCCCGTCCCAGCCGCCGGCAGGCTGAATCACGCCGTGCGCGGAATACGTGTCCGAGGCGACCTCAATGGGAACGACTTGCCTGGGCTCGAATCCGGACGCCACCAGTGACGTGATCAAGGCGGCGGCGAACTTGTCCCGTACCCCCAGCCCCTCCGCGCCTGATTGGTTGAATTTTATCCCGATCACGTCCTCCGACCTAAGAAGCGATTTCCAGGCTTGCTCGGAGGTCGGGCGTCCGGTGACTTCTCGAAGCGTGAGGTCGAGCATCTCGCCGAGGATGTGCCGGTGTACAACGCGCCCGCGGACGACGTGGTTGGACGATACCTGGATGACCCGGGCGTTGCGTTCCGAAACCTGCCCGATCGCGCGGCCTACGACCGTTCCTGACGCCGCGGCTGCGGCGGCGGTTGCCAGAAAGTCCCGCCGGTTCATGCCACGCTCGTCCATCCCGTCGCGCCCATCCGTACTGAGTTGACCTCGCCGATTCGTTACTCTATATCGGTCGCATCGAATGGGTCGTTGACCCTCGATGTCACCCACAACCCTGTCGGATCGCCCATGGTGAACGAATCCACGCTTCGAAATCGACTGGCTGAACACGGACAGGAGCACCTGCTGCGTTTCTGGTCCGATCTGTCGCCCAGCCAGCAGCAGGAGTTGGCTGCGGATATTGCATCCGTCGACTTTCCGCTGTTCGACAGGGTGATGGCATCGCTCGGCGCTCATCCGGACGACCTCGATCCCGACGCCTTCGGCGTTCCCCACACGCTCCCGGAGCGCCCGACGGCGGACTTGGCTTCCACATTCGCCCGGGCTCGGGAACTCGGGCAGCAGATGATCCGCGCGAATAGAGTGGCGGCTATGGTCGTCGCCGGCGGCCAAGCCACACGACTTGGCTACGACGCGCCGAAGGGGGCCTACCCCATCGCCCCGGTCTCCGGAAGATCGCTGTTCCAACTGCATGCGGAGTCGATTCTGGGCACCAGTCGGCGGTACGAATGTCGCGTTCCTTGGTACGTCATGACCTCGACCGCGAACCACGCGGACACCGTCGAGCTATTCGAGAAGGCGAGCTTCTTCGGTTTGCAGCCCGACGACGTGCGGTTTTTCCGACAGAGCATGATGCCGATCGCGGACACCGACGGGAAGATCCTTCTGGACCGCAAGCATCGCGTCGCCCTCGCCCCGAATGGGCACGGCGGAAGCCTCACCGCCCTGGCGGAAAACGGCATGCTGGACGACATGGCCAATCGCGGCGTCGACTACATCAGTTACTTTCAGGTCGACAATCCGCTCGTGATGCCCGTCGATCCCCTTTTTCTCGGACTTCACGCCATCGAGCGATCCGAGATGTCCAGCCTAACCATGTCGAAAGCCGACGACCACGAGAAGGTCGGGCACTTCGTGACGGTGGGCGGCAAGCTGCGGGTCGTCGAATACACCGCGTTTCCCCCGTCTCTCATTGGACAGCGCATGCCCGACGGCAGCCGCAAGTACGATCTCGCCAACATCGCGGTGCATGTTCTGAATCGGGGTTTCGTGGAAGGTATCGTTGGGGATAGGGCAGCCGTCGCACTGCCCTGGTATCTGGCCAACAAGTCCGCCCCCCACATCGATCTCAAGACAGGCCGGCGGGTCACACCGCGGAAACCGAACGCAATCAAGGCGGAGATGTTCGTTTTCGATGCCCTCGCCCTCGCGGAGCGGCCGATGCTGCTCCGGGCGGCCCGCCACGAGCGATTCAGCCCGGTCAAAAACCCCGATGGCGTCGATAGCGTGGTTTCCGCGCGACGTGATCTCGTCCGCAGAGCGGCTGCCTGGCTGGAGTCCGGCGGCGTGACCGTCCCGCGGGACCCGGAGGGAAATCCAGACTGCGTGCTCGAGATTAGCCCGCTGGCCGCTGTCGACTCGGAGATGCTCCGCGAGCGCGGCGTTGGCGGTCTGAGCATCGAGCCAGGGGAAAGCCGGCTGATCGATTAGCCGGACCGATAACAAGCATCGAATTCCGATTTTCACGTGTAAGATCCCGTCCTTCTCCGCGACGTGCCACCGAGGCGCTCTATGACGCCGAGGGCTGGAGCGGACGCGCATCGTCCAGACGCGGGCGCGGACGCCCCCCTGGGCGTCATTTTGGGACTCAAGGGTCGGGGCACGAGCACGCGATGTATCCCGTTGGACGCCCCGCGGACGTAACGACGGATGTCGGTCGCGTTGACAGGAACCTTGGGCGACCCCTATAACTTCGGAGCGGGTCCGGGTTCGCGCCAAACCGGGCGTGGCGCCTCTCCAGCGGTGATCCCGCCCGCTCTGGCTGATTGACAGGAGTCTAGTTTGATGAGTTTAATGACGAGGCGCAAGATCGCACGCCTTTTAACGTTCACCTGCGTTGTGGCTGGCTTGACACTGTTCGGAGTCTTCGTCGGATGCACCCTCATCGATCCGATCCGCGGCGGCGGAACGGGGAACGGGGATGACAACGGCGGCGACGATCCGGTCCCGCTGCTCGGGATACAGAACTTTCGCTCGAACAGCGCCTTCTCCGAGGATGTCGTCCTGACGGTGATTTATTCCGTTCCAGACTCGGCGGGGACCGTTATCGGGTTTCTGCAACTTCTGAACGCACCCGCCAACACCGGAGGCACGGTGATCGGTGTCGAGGAAATCGTCGCGACGGGCCTGACGGCGGGGTCGGACCAGACGTTTATTCTCGATACGTCGGAGCTTCGGCCGGGGTTCTACCAGGTCGGCGTGCGCGCCGACGCGACGACCTACCTGAGCACCGGCACGATGGAGATTCAGGGG
The DNA here is from genome assembly GCA_029260195.1 of Phycisphaerae bacterium. Taxonomy (GTDB): domain Bacteria; phylum Planctomycetota; class Phycisphaerae; order UBA1845; family UBA1845; genus OFTM321. The sequence goes on along the minus strand of JAJDDS010000299.1, from coordinate 170 downwards.
CCACCCGCGCCGTTGTTCCTCGAGCCGGCGACGGACGTCACATTTGAGGGCGGTCAGTTCGTGGACGTCGTGGCGGACATCGGTGATCCGCAGGGGCTGGCCAACTGGCGTGTGTTCTACCAGACCGCCGACGCCCCGCAGCTCGAAGAGGGTGAAGCCGCCGGCGGGCA
>JAJDDS010000298.1 GCA_029260195.1 Phycisphaerae bacterium | reverse complement strand
CGTCCATGTCCATGGCGATCACCGACTCGGGGCTCGACGCGATGCCGCTCACAAGATGCGGCATAAACATCGGCGTCGACGCACCATTGCTTCGATACCACACGATCTCGTTGTCCAACGCCGACGCCGACAGGACGTCGACATTTCCGTCGCCGTTCACGTCTGCCGCGAACACACTCCGCGCGCCGTCGGCGGCGGTGGTAATCACGTGTTCGGTGAAGCTCGGCGGATCCTCCCCGTTGCTCTGGTACCAGGCGACCTTGTCATCGTTGTTGGACGCCGACAGAACATCAATGTCACTGTCGCCGTCCAAGTCGGCTGCGTACACCGACCGCGCGAAGTCCGCGGTGTTCGAAATCACGCGCGCAGTGAAACTGGGCGGTGATCCCCCGTCGCTCTCAAACCACTGAATCGTATCATCGAATCCCGACGCCGACAGCACGTCTACATCCCCGTCGCCATTCACATCAGCCGCGAACACGCCGCGTACAAAATCGGCGGACTCCGTGATGATGTGCTGCGTGAACGTCGGCGCCGAACCGGGAACGCCTCCGTTGTTCTCGTACCATGCGACGAGGTCATCGAACCCCGCGCCGACAATGACGTCCTCGTCCCCGTCGTGGTCCAGATCGACCGCGTAGACGGTGTTTGCAAAGTCCAGATTGCTCCCGACGAGGTGATCGTTCAACGAGATCGGAAGGGTCTCGCACGCCGCCCCCGCGCCTTGCGCGTACGACCGAATCGCCACCGGATCGTAATCGGCATGCGTCGACCCATGATTGCAGACGTGAATTCTGGCGGCTGGATCGTCCGCGAGGCAAACTCGTGAGAAGGCGAGACACAGAAACACAATCGTAGCGCGTACGTTTTTCATCACCGGACTCCGAACACTGGACCCTGAAACCGCCAGTCACTATAACGCGCCGCCGTGGTCCAAAACAACACCGGGGCGACGCACAGGCGACCCCGGAACTCGGAAATGAGCCTCACGCGTGCGTAGGCCCGGGTGGATCGGGGCTACTCCCGCGAAAACGGGTCAGCAAATGGAGAAGCTGCAAGCCCCCTACGACCTCGGGTGTTCCTCCGCCCGATCCCCACCCAATGCCTCCCCTCCGTTTTCCCCCCCCAGGAAAATCCGGTTCTTGCCCTCTCGCTTGGCTGTCAGCAACGCCTCGTCCGCACGCGTGATCAACTCCTCCGGCGTCCGCGCATCGGCCGGAAACGATGCCAACCCCCCGCTGATCGTCAGGCGAGATCCCTCCCGCACCTTGAACCGCTGAAAGTCGTGCTCCTGCAGTGAACGCCGGCACCGCTCGATGATCGGAAGGACATCCGACGGATGTTGCGACCCCGCCTCCCGACGCCCTCCCTTGTCCCAGAACACGACGGCAAACTCGTCACCTCCGTACCGCGTCACGACGTCGTGCTCCCGACAGTTACGCCGGAACAACTCCCCGCAACCCCGGATGATCTCGTCACCCGCGTCGTGCCCATACTGATCGTTGTAGCGTTTGAAATAGTCGACATCGAACATCAACAACGACACGGTCGCCCCGTTCGCACCCGCCTCCTTCAGAAGACGCGACAGAAAGTGCATCAGATAACGACGGTTCGGAAGTCCGCTCAATTCGTCCGTGTACGCCAACTCGTGAAACCGCCGATGGTCCCATGCAGCCGACACCAGATGACCGATCAGATCCGCGAAATGCGCCAGCTTCGCCCGATCCGCCGCCGCGTACTCACCGGATGACGACGGACCCAACGCCACATGCCCCACCCGCTTCGATCCCCGCGACACCGGCTCGGTCATCACCGGCTCTGACATCGTGCTGCCGACCGTTGCCGCCATTCCTTCGACGACCACACCCGCGCTAACCGCCCCAAAGGACGTCCGCACCAACATCGCGAGCGATCGCAGAAACTCCTCGGGCGGAGCGTCCAGACGACTCACGATATCACCCAGCGCCGTCAACTCTCCCATCGATACCGACGGTGCGGAACCCTCCGGTACGCGCCCGCCGACGCCCGCGAATCGGTCAACGTCAGCACGCAACGCCGCCTCGATCTCTTCCGAACGCAACGGACATATCAAGTAGTCGTCAGCCCCATGCGACAGTGCCGACCGCGTCACCGGCTCACCCTCCGCCGAGCAGCACAACACCAACCGGGTCCCCTCGCCAGCCGCTTCACGCATGCCGGCCACCGCGCGATCCAGGTCGTCCGCTGACGCGTCCACACACGCCAACACCGCGTCCACCGGACCCCGACGCGACAGATCCGCGATGGCGGACAGGTAGCTGACGCACTCACGAACCTCCCACTCCGGGAATCCCGCGCGCAGCGCCTTCGCAACATCCAGTTGATCGTTGACGACCAACACGGACGTGTGCGCCCGATGCGACAATTGTTCCCGGTCAACCGTATCCATCATTCATCGCCTATCGGCGCTTCAAATCCGTCGGGACCCGGCGCCTCCTCGTCACCCGCACCCGCCAGCAACAACTCGATCTCTTCGTCCGACAGGAGCGGCTCTATCCCGCGAAATCTCAATGCACCGCTTGCCGCCTCCGAACACCCCGACTTGCCGACGTCGTCTCGAACGACAGTGCCATCATCCGACATTCGCTCGTCCATTTCAAGTCGTCCGATATTCGCACGCCCCCCGACGTCAGAGCCCGATCCCCCCCGTCGATCCTCGTCCTTCACCGCATCCTTGGCCGACGCTGACTCGGACAGCCCCCCGTCATTCACCGGCGCTCTAGCGAATTCCGGCGCTTCGTCGCACTCGGTGTCCGGCTGCGCGCTCATCACCTCGAACGCGCCCGACAGTGAATCCACCGTAGCCTCGACCACACCCGTCGCGCCGGCAAGACGCGCATCGCGCAACCGACGCCGCGACCCCGACCGGCTATATGCGACAACTGGAACCTGCCCCACCAACCCCCGCGCCAATCCGAAGAACTCGTAACCAGCGAACCCCAACCCATCCACGCACACGACTACGCCCGCAAGGGAGGAACTCGATCCATCCGCCACTCCCGCCAGATGCGCCAACCCCCGATACACGTCCGCCTGACGATCTACTGAAACCCCCGTCAGTTCCAGCGCCCGCTCCAGCGCGTCCGACACACCCGCCGAACCGACGTACACCACTCGACACCCATCAAACCCTGCACGCGACAAGTCAGACTCGATCACATTCCACATCCTCGCACGCCATGGCAAACCCACACGCGTTGACCAGCCACCCCGCTCCGCCAGCCGTTGCGGCCAGCGGCCGACGGACCTGCAACCTGGGCAATCGACCGACCCCTACGCCTCCACACTCTAGGACAATCCCCCACCCGCGGTCAACGGAAACCCGACTCCGCCCCCCTTTCCGACACTCCGTACCCCTTCCGAATCCCTGCGTCCCTTGTTCCGGCGCCTGGACGACGCGCGGAGCGGGCGGCACGCCCCGTCCCCACCGCGACTCCATGTGATGGGTACAAGATGAAACGCGCGCCCACCCAGACACTCACGAACGCCCACGTGCTTCCGGGATTCACGACGTGCGGCCTAAACGAAGAAGCCCCCCCCAAGCGATTCTTGGGGGGGGCATAGGTCCATCGGGCGCGTTGTGCGTTGGTTCGCCGGCTCTGAATCGTCCGAATTCTCAGGGCACGCTCAGAACGGCTGTTGAGCCCGTTCGTGCCGTTCGCGTCCAACGAGCAGATTCGAAGGGCGTGGCCGCACTAGTCATCGGAATCACTGTCCGAGTCACCGTCATCGCCGGGGTCCCCCCGAATGGGCAACTTCGTCCATTGGGCGCAGCCATAGATGCTGAACCCGGGGGCTCCGTCGGAATCCAGGTAGTCGAGGACGCCGTCGCCGTCCGCATCGCCCCGCAAATCGAAGAACAGATCGGTTTGGATCGTCGCCGTTGCCGTCTTGTAGTCCGACGCAAAGTCAACGACCAGCGTCGGCCGGGCGACGATTTGCCCGTCTGCCGGGCACCCCATCTTGCACATTTCCGCATCCGGCGTATATCCCTGTATGAAGATGAGGGACGTCATCGTAATCTGGTGCTTCCCTGTTTTCGTCCAGTTTCCATGGGCGGGACTCTGGAGATTGCCGCCGCCGCCGGCATCTGCCGCGTCGCCGCCACCGAACAAATTGTTGGTGGCCACCTGTGCGCCATACGCGGTCAACGTCTGTGTGCCCGTGAAGCTCGCACCATACCCGGCGTCCGGGCACTCTGCCGGAGCACCGAAGCCTGTGAACTCGCCTTCGTCGACGTACGTTCCCGCCACTCTCTTCCCAAACCCTCCATCGTCCTCGTCCGCGCTCGCTGGGGACGCCCAAGACATTCCCAAGACCAACACTCCGCCAATCAACAGTACACTCAACCAATTCCTACGCATCTTGTTTCTCCTTACAGAGTTATCCAGAACCACATTTCTTCCGAGAAGCGTTACGCAGCAGAGTTCTCTGACCGAGCTGCTGATAGGTTCACCCGCTCATATCGCGGCTGCCGCCGGCTACGGCTGGGCGGGCAAGCACCGCGAGGCCCATTCCTGCGTGGCCGGTGGAGCGATGCCGTTGATCAACTGTTTGAACGCCAGAAGATCGAGTGGGTTGACGTCGCCGCTACGGTTGGTGTCGATGAAGTCCTCGATCACGCCCACCGGCGGTGTCGTGATGTCATTGACATACTGTTTGAACGTCAGCAGGTCGAGCGGGTTCACACAGCCGCTCTGGTCCACGTCGGCAGGCAGGTAGCCAATGTCGATCGAACCCTCGAATGGCGCCTGGTCACACTGGCTCTGGGCGCTGACGCTGATCGTGGTCCACTCCTGCAGCGTGATGGGGCCGGAGAGGTTGATGGTGACCGCTGGAAGGTCGATCTCGACGCCGGTGATGGATGGCGGCGTGCCGGCGGTGTCGGTGATCGAGAACGCCGATGCGTCCAGTGGGGTACCGTCGTCGTTCTCCATGGGCGTTGGGAAACAGAACGTGACGCGCTCCAGGCCAATGAGGGTTGCGCCATCCGCGCTCTCACGACGAGCGTCGATGAAGCCGTCATAGATACAGGCATCGGCGGAAACGCCCGGGGCGCCGGGGACCAAGCCGGTGATGGGATAATGATATCCCATGTCGGCGACGCCGGTGTCGGGGACTTCATCGCTCCGCGTAGTCCCGTCAACGATGGGTGAGGTCGGGTCGCCGGTGTTGACGCAGGGGCTGTTCTCCGCTTGTCCGGCGGCGGTTTGGCTCAGGGAATTGCACCCCAGCCGCCCCACAGCGAAAAGCGGGTTGGCGTTGATGTTACCCGTGCCCGCCCAGCCCCCCTGAACGTCGCTGTAGGTCACCGTCGTTACCGACCCGGACCCGTTGACGTCTGTGATCTGACTCGGTGTGTTGTCCCACAGAATGCTGGTGCTCACCGTCGGGTCGCTGTTGTGGTTGTTGAGTATCCCGCCGCCCGAGTCGGCTGTGTTCCCGCGAAACGTGCAGTTGGTCACCGTCGGGCTGCTGCTGTTGTCGTTGAGCATTCCGCCGCCCAAGGGGGCCGTGTTCCCGCTAAACATGCAGTTGGTCACCGTCGCGTTGCTGTTAATGGTATTGATCATCCCGCCGCCGAGGGCGCCGGAGGAGTTCTCGCGAAACGTGCAGTTGGTCACCGTCGGGCTGCTGGCGTTGTCGTTAAACATGCCGCCGGCGAGGGTGGTCGCGGCGTTGTCGCTGAATGTGCAGTTGGTTACCGTCGGACTGCTTCCGGTGTTATACATCCCGGAGCCGAACGGGGCATTGTTGGCGGTGAACCTGCAGTTTGTGATGGTCGGGTTGCTGTTGTTTGAGATGTCAATCCCGGCGCCGGTAGAACTCGAACTCCCATTGCGAACGGTGAAGCCGTCGACCACGGCTTGCACAGTCTCACCGGTCAGGAAGATGAATCCCCTCCCGGCGCCCTGGCAATCGATGACGCACGCCCCCGATCCATTGACGGATCGCAGCGTGATCAGGCGACCCCCAAAGTTGAGGTTGCGATTTAAGGGACCGGTGTACGTCCCGTCGACAACGAGGCAGGTGTCACCGTTGACCGACGCGCCGATGCACGGCTGGATGGCGCAGAACGGGTCCTCCTGCGTACCCGTCCCCGGGCAGGCGTTGTCCCCGTCCACGTACCGCGTTGTTTGTCCTTGAGATGCGGACACAAGGACTGTCACGCTCGCAAAGGCGAGCACCTGTCCGAAGAACCTTGCTTTTGACATTTGATGTGTTCCTTCCATGCGATGAGTACCAGATCAAGTGGGCAATCCGGCCCGGTCGTTCATGCACGACCGCAGTACATCGAGGTTCACCGGGCATTGCTCCACAAATCCACGCGATCCCGCCGGCAGTCACCCGGGAGAATCCGAGATTCTCGAGAGAAAAAGGTCTGTCTGGACGCTCCGAGTCGGTCCTCTTGGAAGAGCGTCCCCCGCCGTCCGCCGGTAGCAGTGGTGTGCGGTGGGCGACGTTAGGTGCGAATTGCAACACTAGTGTCTCCTGTTGGTAATAACGCAAACTGATTCTCTACTTGACTCCGGTCCGTAAGTTCGGTATATGTTAGGGTTTATCGGTCCCGGCCAAGGAGACGAGCTG
>JAJDDS010000297.1 GCA_029260195.1 Phycisphaerae bacterium | reverse complement strand
GGGGCGGAGCCCGGGGCGGGGTCGGAGACGGATTCGCGAGCGTAGTGGATCGGGATGGGCGCGTGACCGTTCCGGTGTGCATTCGTCCACCACCCTTCGCCTGCGGCGAAGAACGGGGCACGCGCCGATTGTGTCATGCATGCGACCGGGGTCGGGTTGGGGGAGAGGCTTGACGGGCGGCGTGCGTTTTGATAAATCGTGCGTGGGCCGTTAGCTCAGTTGGTAGAGCAGCTGACTCTTAATCAGCGGGTCACAGGTTCGAGCCCTGTACGGCCTAGTGCCCGTAGGACACGACAGGGCAAGAGTTTGCGATTCGCGGGAGGCATCACCCGGCCTTCCGATTCTCGTTTTCGGGCTCGCATATCTCGTCTTACACGTCACTCAGCGTGGTAATGGCGTTTCTCCGGTGTGCGCGGACCCGCGTGGACTTCGCGCGTTGTGGCCGGAGCCGCTGTCGTGGTGTCTGTGGGATGGGGATTTCGGCGTCGAGTACCGAGGCGGTGTGGCCATACTTGGTGGCAGCGGAGAATTCGTCCTTCCAGACCTCAAATGCGTTGGGGCATGGTAGCTCGCTTGCCCGTGTTCTCGCGAGGGTGTCGTGCGAAGCACTGGCGGGCAAGCCGCCTGGGACCCGTCCCACACAATTCCAAGAAAAATGGCCACACCCGTCTCTAGGAGTCGGATGACAAGCCACTCGTAGGAGTCGGATGACAAGCCACTTGACTTGGCGACCCACGATGCACTAACTTCACCGGTACTGCAAGGGTCCGACGCGTGGCAGATTCCGTGTCGTCGTTGTTGTGAAGGTTGGCTGCGGTGGGTGGTTCGTCGCAGTTGGCCCGGCGCCGCGCGTGGGTCGAGTTCGCGGTCGAAGTCGGCCCGGGTTTGGCACCGTGGCGGGGTGCGTGATAGGCGCGTCAGCAAGAAGGTTGGCGAGCGCCCCCGCGAGCGTATTCTGTGAGTGTTGTTTCATACTCGGTTGGTATCAGGAGCCCAGAACATGAAGTTCGTAGCACGAGTCGAGGATCGGTTGGAAGTTGGGTCAAGGATCGCGTTCGCGCTTTTGCTCACGGTTGCGCTACTGCCGGTACATCCGGCGGCTGCGGACGAGCCGTCGGGGCGATCGAGTGAGCTGAACTACGTCGAACCCGCCGAGGGATTGGACCAAACCGTCGACTGGCGGCAACTGAAATCGTCTGAACCGGTGAGCCTGGGTGAGGCGCCTGCCGGCGTGTGGACGGGCGTCGATCCGGGTCGCAAAAGCGTTCTGGTCTATATGGACCCCGTGCTGCGGCGTGGAAGCGTCCAGCGCGCGGGTGTGAAGCAGTTCGCGCAGCAGCGTGGGGGACACGTTCGGTACGAGTACGGTACGGTCATGCCGAACGTCCTCAATCTGCGGAATGTCACAGCGGCTGACATCGAGCAGATCGAGCGGATGCCCGGTGTCGTCAAGGTCGAAGAGGATCTCTACCACTTCTACGTGTTGAATCTCGATGAAGCCACGCCGGTGGTTCGCGCCTTGCAGAGTCAGATCACCGGCGCTGGTCTGAGCGCAGACGGGACGGGTGTGCGGGTCTGCGTTGCGGACACGGGAATCGACATGGACCACATGATGTACGCTAGTCGGATCGACGCGGCGGCGAGTTGGGACTTCGCGAACAATGATTCGAATCCTGATGACGATCACGGTCACGGCTCGCACGTTTCGGGTAGCGCGGTGGGCGGGACTGGGATAACGGTGGACCTTGGTTGCGACGGTGTCGAACCGTTTCAGGGTGTCGCACCGAACGCGACGCTGATCGGCGCGAAGATTCTCAACAGCGCCGGCGGTGGGACGGACAGCGACATCATCGCGGGTATCGATCACTGCGCGGATCAGACGGCGTCCGGCGGACGCGCGGACGTCATCAACTTGAGCATCGGAACGGGGAACTTCGCTGGAACGTGCACGCATTCGTGGGCGGTCGCCTGCAACAACGCCGTTGCGAACGGCGTGGTGGTCGTGGCTGCGTCTGGGAACGAGTGCAACAGCAACTCGATGGGGTCGCCAGCCTGCGGCGTTGACGTGATTGCGGTCGGCGCCACGTACAAGGCCGCCTATCCCAACTGCGAAGACGGCACGAGTTCGTTCAACTGGTGCGGCACGCCACAGACGGGAATCGGCGTCGATGACATCGTGGATTTCAGCAACCAGAGCGATTTCCTGGACGTTGCGGCGCCGGGCTCGGTGATCATGTCGGCCAGCAATGCCGCCGGCGGAAGCTCGCTTACGAGCATGAGCGGGACGAGCATGGCGTCACCGATGGTCGCGGGGTTGGCCGCGTTGGTTTTGGATGCCGATCCGGGGCTCACGCCGGCGCAGGTGCGACAGATTATTCGCGACGGCGCCACCGACCTGGGTCCGGTGGGGTTTGACCGGGCGTACGGATTCGGTCGTATCGATGCAGTCAACACGTTGTCGCTCGTGACACCGTGCAGTGTGAACGCGGACTGCGACGATCTCGATCCGTGCACGACCGACGTGTGCTCGGGTGGAAGCTGTTCGAGCACACCGATCAGTTGCCCGCCCGGCCAGACGTGCAATGGCGGGATCTGCGAGGGGCAAGGCGCGTGCTGCGTTGGGCAAAGCTGTGGCATTGACAGTCCGGCGAACTGCTCGGCGTCGGGCGGGATCTACCTGGGAGATGGGTCGGTTTGCGGCAGCGGGACGGCGGGGAATCCGACGGTGTATCAGAGTTCCCCGAACGCGACGATCCCGGACGGTGGAGGCGCGGGGAACCCGGCGACGGACACGATCAACGTGCCCGATTCGGTCACGATCGGCGACGTGGATGTCGATCTGACGATCTCGCACACGTGGGTGGGTGACGTAACCGTCATCGTGTCGCACGGCGGGACGACCGTTGCGATCGTGGACCGGCCTGGCGTGCCGGGTTCGACCTATGGATGCAGCCTCGACAACTTCAGCGGGGTCGTTTTGGACGACGAGGGGACCGGCGGAACGATGGAGGCTGCGTGCTCGACGAACCTGTCGTCGCCGCCGAACTACACGCCGAACAACCCGCTGAGCGCGTTCGACGGGATGGACTCAGCCGGTGCGTGGGTCGTGACCGTGTACGACAGCGTGTCGGCTGACGGTGGAACTCTGAACACATGGTCGCTTCATATCGACGCCGTGGGGGCTAACCCGTGCGTCGGCGGATGCACGACCGACGCGCAATGTGACGACGGGAACGGGTGCACGGACGACGTGTGCAACGCCGGAGTGTGCGTGAACACGGACAACACGGCGGCTTGTGACGACGGTGACGCCTGCACGACGGGCGACACGTGCTCGGCTGGCGCTTGCGCGGGTGGATCGCCCTTGAACTGCGATGACGGGAACGGTTGCACGGACGACTCGTGTAATCCCGCGAGCGGATGTGTGAACGCGAATAACGCTGTCGCT
>JAJDDS010000296.1 GCA_029260195.1 Phycisphaerae bacterium | reverse complement strand
TACCGCGGACCGCATCCACGCGTTACGGCGCGCGGCAAAAGCCACCCACGCCGGGACCGGGTGGCCCTGGGCTGGGGACTGCCCTGGGCCACCCGGACCCATCCACGCCCTCGCCGGCGCCACGAGTGGCCGTCCGGACCGCTACGGGAGTGGTGTGTCTTGCGACCCGACACGGAATGGGTGCAGCGCCTGCGTCCACTTGTCCGCGAGCAGATCAGACACCGTGACCTTCAGAACGTAATCGCCGGTGCGCATCGCCGTCGGCAGCGCAACCCGCTGAGCCACGAAGAAATCCTCGCGTCGCTGCAGCGAGAAATCCTCCACGGACGACTCTTCGTGCTCCCAGACAACCTTGCCGTCCGGCGTGAGCACCTCGAGACGCTCGCTCAGACGCGTCAGGAATCGACCATCGTCCGTAAGCTCAGACGTGAAATTCTTCAGCTCGATATACACGATCGCCTGATTCCGCGCGTACGAATGGAACGAACGCTCCGGAAGCACGTCGTAAAGACCCCACGCCTGAACCCGAGAGCACAACGCCACCGTCGGGATCACGAGCGCCGCCCGATCCCGAAGACCGTCACGCAGCGCATTCATCGCAACCAGCGCCTCATCCACACCGCTGACCGGATCCTCCAACGCTCGGCGAGTCGCAGCCATCATCTGCGCGAATCCGCTCAAGAGTTCCGCAGAGTCCTCCATCATCCCCGTCGGCGGCGTTTCAGCCGATGCGGCGTCGCCGGTGGCCATCCGCAGCATCACGAGGCGCCACTGTGCATCCATGTCATTCGGCGCCCGTGCGACACGCGCTTCCAATTCCGCGATAAGCCCGTCAACACCCGCCGTGACACCCGCCTCGACGCCTTCCGGATCGGCGCTGCTGAGAGGCCGGTTCGCCACTTCGGTCGGCCGCGTCTCCAGCGGCTCGTCCGACGTCGACACCACTATCGGCTGCCGGATCGACACGTTGACAACGCGCACGCGACGCGACGCTTCCTCGGTCGCCGGCGCGTCCGATCCCCACGGATCCGAATCCCGAGGCGGCGGTCCATTCGAATCTGGCGATTGTGCAGTACGCGCTTCAGCAGGCGGTTCACCGCGCTGCTCGTCGCCGGTGTCCACGCGCGCAGGTGGCACAGGCCGCGGCGAAACGCCAGCATCGCTCACCGGTTCCATCGCCGGAGGTCCTCCCGAATGCGACGAAGCTTCAGGCTCCAACGCGTCGCCCGACTCCTGTGTCGTGTCCAGACGGTGGATGAAGTTCAACACTTGCGAGCGCGCTTGATCCAATCGAGCGTCGTCGACCACAACCGGCGGGGGCTCTTCAACTGACTCTGAACTGAAAACCGAAGCCTGCCCGACGAACTTCTGCGGGATCAATGCGGGGCGCATCATGTCTTGGCACCCGATGATTGCGCAGACCAGCACCAGCGAAGCCCGCGCCCGACTCCCCAATAACGCCCGGCGAACCGCCCCACCGGGAACGGGACCGATCTGACCGTCACGCACTCGTCTCATCGTTGCGATGCCGCCATGCTGTGTTTGACAATGAACTTCTCGACCGCACCCGCGAAGTGTCCCAACCCCGTCTTGGAGTCAAGGTCGGCGGACAACAGGTCCAACAATTGATCCTCGCACTGCCGAGCCGTGCTGCGCTTCATACGCCGAGCAAGCACATCGGGGACCGTCCACACCGAACGCGCCACCGCGTGAAGCGACTCTCCCGCGTCGATACGCGCCCGTGCCTCCAGCATCCGCCGCACAGCCCACGCCAACCCACCGATCGCACGACCAGCCGCCGCACGGTCCGTCGCCAGCACCTGATGCCATTCCCGAAGCGCCCGCTTCGCATTCCCGTCCGCCACCGCATCCATCACCGCGAAGACAGTCTGCTCCCGATACCGCCCCACCAGCTTCTCGACATCCTCACTCGTGATCTCACCACGCGGACCCACGTACAACGACAGTTTCGCCAATTCTTGATCCAGCCCCTCCTGAGACGATCCTGCGTGCTCACGCAGCGACGTCGCCGCCTGGTGCCCCAGACGCTTTCCGTGCATGTCCCGCGACCGACTCATCAGCCACGAGTGCAACTGCTGACCCTGCGATGGCGTGCAATCCACCATCTCACCCGTCTTCTTCACCGCCTTGTAAAACCGCGTCCGCGCGTCGAAGGCGCCGCAGATCAGAATCAAGCACCCCGATTCAGCCGGATTCGCGGCGAACCGCTCGAGGCGCTCCCGGTTCGCGCTGATGAACTTGTCCGCGTCGTCCACCACAACCACCCGGCGCCCACCCATCAGTGTGTACGTACGCACCTCATCGAGAACCTCCGCACAGGACGCGCTAACCCCGTCGAACCGACGCAGGTTGACCGCCGGATCGCCGTCACCCAACTCACGCTTCGCCAGACGATTGAACGCCTCGCGGCGAAGAAATTCGCCCTTGCCATAAATCACGCAAATCGGTTGAAGGGTTGGGTCCGCGCTCATGTCACCGTTCGATCTGTCGAAACTCCCGCGCCAGACGATGCACATCCGACAACCGAAGCTCGGCCTTCTTAATTGCTTCGGTCGCCTCCGGATCGCTGGTCATTGCCCGTTCGTAATGCTCCCGCGCCAGCAGCTCATCACCTTGATAGATCGCGATATCGCCCAGGTTCAACCAGGCATCCGCGTCCTTCGGGTTCGACTGAACGATGCGACTTAGCTGTTGCACCGCGTCGCCGAATTGACGCTGCCCGATGAACGCCGACGCAAGCCCTTCCAAAACGTCACGCGAGCCGGGCCGCTGCGCCAAGGCTAGATTGTAAGCCTCGATCGATCGTTGGAGATCACCCTCAGCGTACAACGCTCGCCCAAGCTCGACAAGCGCCTCCGTCATGCCAGGCTCCACCGAGAGGGCATCTTTCAACCGCGAAATCGCCAGACGGTTCTCCCCCCGCGCAGCGTGCTTCAGCCCTTTCTGAAAAAGCTGGTATCCACGCGTCTGACCGGAATCCGTCGCAGTCGACCCGCCGCTTGCCAAGCGAGCGACGATTTCATCCGCGGCACGCGCAAGCGGCGCGCTGGGATCGGGATAAACGATCGTGACCGCCTCCGACGTGTCTTCGACGACATGACCACCGCGATCTCGAACCGTCACCCGAATCGTCACGTGCCCATCAACTGACTCCGGCACACGCCAGTCGTACGACCCGCTATTGGCCAACTCGCCAGCCACCGACGTCCACGCACTACCCGCCGCCGTACGGTATGACAACTCTATAGGTCGCGTCGGCAGTTGCGTGTCGATCGCAGACCACCGAACAACCACTACCGGTGGAATCGACGCGGGCATCCGCTGCTCGATCGCGTGAAGCTGAACCACAGGCGGCGTGTAGTCCACAAACGCCCAGAACTGAGGCTCCGTCACCCCGTCCGGCGGAGGACTGGACGCGCCCGCGGCATCGTTCGCCACCACGAAGAACCCGAATAACCCCTCATCCCCCGCGTTGAACGCGATCGAACGCGCAGCCCCCGGCGCCTGCCCGAAGCGACGCCACGTCTGGCCCACATCCATCGTGTACCACAGCTCAATCAACTCCACCGGCGAAGATCCCGTCTCCAATTCGTACGAGACATCGAATTGCTGGCTGGCCACCCGCGGAACATAGCGCGGGTTCGGCGGCTGAGCCCCCCGTACCGCATTCGCCGACACCCAGGCGGCCGCGACTGAGAGACAAATTGAACGCCGGCTGACCATGCTGGAGGGCTCCCATGCCTGAAATCTCGCAAATAGCAACGAGAGTATCGGACCCGTTTTCCAACCCGCTTGACGAAATCCAACCGCCACAGCGCACCAAATATCGCCCCGAGCAGCCGGAAGCCGAACAACCCGGGTCGATCGGCGGACGCCAGACGCCTACTTCGCACCGAGAACGCATAAGCTACGTATTTACAATAGGTTACGGCAGATTCGACGGGAATCCGACGCGATTCAACCGGAGCCCAGCGAGAGGAAAAACGTCGATTCTCGCCCTAAAAAGCCGATTCCCAAGCATATTATCCTTTTCGGGGCTTCTGGGCGATGCTAGACTCCCGCGCGGTACCACGCATGGACGCGTGATTCGCCGTGAGCACAGAAAAACACGTACAACCGCGAAGGAGCTGCACATGCAGGAGGAATACGAACGGCTCAGGCAAATGGTCGAAGCTGCGGCGGATGACGTCGCCAAGACCGTCGGTGGCAACAAAGCCGCAGGAACCAGGGTACGGAAGGCCATGCAAGACATCAAAGCCGCCGCCCAGGAAGTGCGCAAGAAAGTACTCGAGGGACGTTCGGAACCGAGCGCGCCGTAGCTCGGGTCCGACGCGGATCGCATCACGACTCTGCCGGGAAGACAGAAGCGGTGCCGTCCCGCGCGGCGCACCGCCGCCCCCGCGCCGAGTCAATGGCTGGCGAGCGCCAGGGGACGCTTCGCCCTGCCTCCGCTCGGTACCCCGTGCCCGCACGCCGCAGCCCGGCGGCGCGTAGCTTGGCGGCGGGTGGTCACAACACACACGGTCTGAGGACTTCGCAACCATGGCCGCACCGCTTCTGCTGGACTTGCAGCCCCACCTCAACGCCCCCCGCGCATACGACCGCGGGCAAATCTACGCGCGCCTCCCCCAACGTCACGAATTTGAGGTGCTTGACGGCATCGCCCACCTCGATAACGAGGCCGGAGAAGCCATCGCCTACATGGACGTCCGCGACGATCAGTGGTGGTGCAAGGCACACGTCCCCGGAAACCCCATTCTCCCAGGCGTCCTCATGCTCGAAGCCGCCGCCCAATTGGCGGCCTTCATGGAACGCTACTGCAAGCCAGACTTCTCGGCGTTCGTTGGGTACGGCGGGGTCGACGAGTGCAAGTTCCGCCAGACCGTTTCGCCGCCGGCGCGCCTCTGGATTCTCTGTCGGCGATTCGAGGCCCGCAGTCGCCGAATCATCTGCCAGGTGCAAGGCGTGGTCGACGGCGTCCTCGCCTTCGAAGCAAAAGTGACCGGCCTGGTCATCGCCACTTGATCCGCCAGACCGTCCAACCCACCCCGACGCGATCCGGGCGACATCCATGCACATCCTACTGACCAACGACGACGGAATCGACGCGCCGGGCTTGCCGGCCATGCGCCGGGCGATCGATCCGGAACATCGCGTCACGGTCGTGGCGCCCGTGGATGAGCGATCGTCGTGCGGACATGCAGCCACCATGTCGGAGCGACTCGCGGTGCGTCGCCTCGAACACGAGGCGTTCGGCGAGGCGTTCTCGGTCGGCGGAACGCCGGTGGATTGCGTCCGCCTGGCCCTCGCGGAACTCGTCAAGATACCGATCGACGTCGTGCTGTCCGGAATCAACCGCGGCGCGAACGTGAGCGTGGTCGACGTATCTCAGTCGGGAACGGTGGCAGCCGCGCGCGAGGCAGCCTTTTGCGGTATCCGGGGAATCGCGGTTTCGCAGATGTTCCGCAAGGGGATGGAAGTCGATTGGGCGCGATCGACACAAACGACGGCGGTCTTACTTCCGCAGTTGTTCGACGTTCCCACACCGCCGGCGTGTTTCTGGAACGTGAACATCCCAGCGTTGAACCCCGACGAGAAACTCGGTGGCGTCCGGGTGGTCCCCCTGTCACGCGACCAGATCCCGCTGGTCTTCGCCGACGAGCCAGTGACAACCGATGACACTACGGCATATCGTTACCGCGGATTCTACGAAACACGCCGCTACGAACCCGGAACCGACGTCGCCGCCGTCTTTGGAAACGAGGTCGCCGTCACCCCCATCGGCATCGACCCCACACACACCCCGTCCCTCGATTCCTCGCTTCGGTTCCGCGGGTAATCGCCCGTCTCCCGTGTGGGGTACGATCATCCGGCCGCAGCCTTGCCGCGCCGACTTTAAGACGGAAAGCTACGCCGCAACTTGCCGAAAAAAAACGGCGTTTTGCCCGGGATCATGCGGATCTTAAACCGCTTAACGTTAACATTATGGGCTGCGGTAACGGATTGTGTTCGGGAGGGAAGCTCCGCGCTTTCATCTCTCGGATTCTCAATTATCGGGTGAAGCGAAACACGGGAGAAAGCACTATGCAAACACGAGGCGAAGGTAGGTCCACACGAATCGCGGCAACCGCCGCGACAATCCTGCTGCTGGCCATCTGTCCGGTCGGCGCCCAAGAGGTCGTCGGACCGGACGTCCTATACACCAACATGGGGTCGATCACACATTACGGACAGGTCGGCAGCATCCACGGCTACGCGCTCGGTAGCCACACCTGCAACATCGGAAACCAAAACCTTCTGTGGACCAACAACGGTACACCCGGGCTGGCGATGAACGCCTATCGCCTGCACGACAACCGCCTCGATCAGATCGGCATGTCCTGGGTCAAGCACGCCTGCTGCGCCGCAGCCGGAAATGGTTGCGGCCTTTCGTGCAACGGCGCCGGCGGCAACGTGCTCGGCGCCGGCTGCCGCGACGTCTACAGCTCGGGTTGGAACGGCGGGCAATCTCGCCTCGGACCGCGATCCGGGATCAACGGTTTCACCGGCGCGTTCTCGTCTATCTCCGGCGGTAGCGGAAACGCCATCTTCAGGCGGCTGCAGATCGACGCGGGCGACTTGAGCGCCGCCAACTTCCCAGGCGCGCTCTACTTCGGCGAAGGCGTGTACGTCGCCACCGACGACGCCCAATCCGGAAACGCCATGAACAACGCATCGCATAAACGGCTGACCGTGAGCCCCGGTCTCGATTTGAATGAGCAAGGTGCGATGGCCGTCGATAGGCCGGCGATCTACGCCTGGCGCGACCACGGCAACGGCATCGGTGTCCCGGACGAGTCCGTCGAGATCGTCGAGGTGGATGTTCCGAACGAGGGTCGGTTCGTATGTGCCTCGCGCGTGGGCGATAATGGCGACGGTACGTGGCGATACGCGTACGCCGTCTTCAACCTCAACTCGCACCGCGCCGGCGGATCGCTCACCGTCCCAACCGGTGGCGGCGTCACCATCACAAACGTCGGATTCAACGACGTCACCTACCACTCCGGCGAGATCTACGACAACACCGACTGGAACCACCAGATCGGCGACAAGTCAATCACTTGGTCCAGCCCCGAGGCTCACGCCCAGAATCCCAACTCCAACGCTATCCGTTGGGGCACGATGTACACGTTCTGGTTCGACGCGGACAGCGCACCGCAACCCGGTGACGTGAGCCTGGGGCTGTTCATTCCGGACGGACCCAATGCTGTCACGTTTCCCGCGCCCGGTCCGACGCCGCTCTGCTCGACCCCGAACTTCCGAACGGGCGTCGCGGGCGTCTCCTTCAACGATCGCGGGTTTGACGGATTCATCGACGCGCGGCGCGAAAGCACCAACGGCGTCGATGTGACACTTGGACTCGACACGTTCACGTTCGAGTTCACCACGCCGATCGAGAACGCCGACGGTACGCCGCTCGATGCTTCCGCATTCTCGATCGAGGATACGGCGGGTACGGCTCCGAACATCCAGAGCGTTACGGTCGCTCCGGGCGGACAAGCCGTCACCATCACGCTGGATGAACACATCGCACTGCAACAGTGGACGACGTTTGGCGTCACCGGCAGGAGCCAATGCGCCAAGGAACTGTTCGACGAAACGCTGAAGGTGGGCTACCTTCCGGCGGACGTGAACAACGACGGCAACGTCAACCCGCTCGACCTGCTGCGGTTCAAGCAGTACGTCAACAACCTCATCGAGCCGGAAGTCGGCGTTGCCGGCGACTACGTCGACGCCGATCGCAGCGGGAGCCTCAATCCGCTTGACTTGCTGGCGTACAAGCAACTCATCAACGGCATCTCGCCGCCAGCGACGATGCCCTGGGCTGGCCAAAGCCTGCCGTAGAAGCACGTACCGACTCCCGAGTGCGGGACGGGACACTCGGGTCTCCACGCGGCGTCGCGCCGCGTGCGATACACTTGAACATCCGCGCCCCGCCCGAGGTCGGCGAGGCGCGGATGTTCTATGTGTGGGGTCCGTCAGAAACGGGGGAGGGATGGTAAGGACCGGTTATTCACGCGGTCCCCACGACCCCAGCCCGTGCTCTCTGTCCCGTGTGCGCTAGGAGCAGAAGGGAGGGGGCGGATCCTCATTCTCGTCTTCGTCCTCCGGCTCGGGTTCGTCTTCGGGTTCCGTCGGAATGTTGAGCTTGACCTGCGTGACGGCGGGGAACTCCGCTTCCGTTTCAATCAACACCTGAACAGCCATGCCGGGCTCGACGGCGGCGAAGTCCGTCCACGCGCCAGTGGCTTCATCGAAGTACGTTGTCGCGGAGTTGACGTAGACGGAGGTTCCGAGAATGGCCAGTCCGGCGGGTCCGACGCTCTGAACGCGACTCTCCATACGCACGAGCGGTTCTGTATCCTCCCGACCGATTTCCTCTGCGTCGAATCCTCCGGCGCCATTGAACTGGCCGGCGATCACAATCCAGTCGCCGGGAGCGAGATCAGCCAACGTATCGAAGTTCGCGAATTCCGTAATGGGGGTGATTTGGAAGACGACGTTGCCCATTGTGACCGAGTTGGTCCCGGCGTCCATGACCGGCCCGCGCGCGTCGGCAAAACTGCCCTGCGGCATGATAAGATGGATGTTGGCAGACATGCTGTTGACCACAGAGACTTGGGTTGCGCCGCTCATGCGATACCCGGACGGCATCGACGCGTCCGCGACGGCGGCCTGCAACATGAAGACCTCCCCGGCTGTAACATCTCCAGGGCTCAGGAGGATCTGCGATCGACCTGTGTCGTCCAACGTTCCACTTGCGAGGCGTTGCTTGTACGCCTGCGTGCGCCCGCAACCGATCAATCTCACGTCGTACTGCGCGCCCGGCGTGCCCTCGACGAAGACGACATTCGGGTCGAGTTCGCCCATTAGCACGCGCAACGGAAACGCGCCTTGCGTGTTGTAGTTGACCACAAGGGATGATTCCGGCGCGTTTGCGGCGCCGTTGAAGCCGAAACAGATCGGCGCCTGAGCCTCAGGTGTGTCCCGGTCGCCCCGCGTGGTTCCGCCGATTCGCCCCTCGCCGAAGGACTGAACGCCCACGAGAGAAACGACCCCGATAGTCATAAGTATCCGAACCATGACAACAATCCTCCACTGAGTTTGTCGTACCTTGTTACGCCCGAACAATTCCGAGGTCATCTCGAATCAAATGAACCGGAACGCCTTATCGGGTCCCACCATCGCCGATCGAGCGGATCAAGCACAGAAGTATTAGGAGCTTTTAACATGAGGCCTATAATTGCGGCCTTCGGGGCGTTCGTGCGTGGTTGATGGCGGTGTTCTCCGGCGCCGGCGCTAGTCGAACAGCTCGCGTTGTTTGAGGTTGATGACGCGGCTTTCGAACGAACCGTCGGCGGTATCTGTGATGACCGTTTCGCCGTCGGCGACTTGGGATGGGTCTCGGACGACGTTGCGGCCCCTCTTCTTTCGGGTGATGGTGAAACCGCGGCGGAGGGTGCTCTTGTGGCTCATGGCTTCGAGGCGGTCGGATAGTGCGGTGACACGGTCCTTCGCTCGGTTCAATCGGTGGATCGGTGCGACCGTGGCGAGGCGTTGGCGCAGGTTGGCGAGGCTGTGATCGGAGCGGGTCGCTCGCACGCGCAGCGCCCATCGCAATCGGTTGGCGGCTTCGCTCAATTGTCGCTGGGTGCGCGCTGCGAATACATCTGGGCGGATGCGCTGCAGCGTCACCTCGGCAGCGCTGAGTCGGCGGTGGCTGGTGTGTATGGACTCTGCCACGCGGCGCCCGATGCGCGTGACCAACTCGTCGACGATCTGCTCGCGACGTTGGACGATGGTCAGCGGTTCGCGGAAGTGAGCGCGCTGCATGAGGCCATTGAGCGCGGCGAGGCCTAGCGCCCGACGGTGCTCGACGAGTCGCGTGATTCTCCGCCGGGCTGCGTCGAGTTGTTCGGTCCACTCCTCCCGCGTCGGGACGACCAGTTCGGCGGCGGCGGTGGGCGTGGCGGCGCGGACATCGGCGACCCAATCGCTGATGGAGACGTCGACCTCGTGCCCGATGGCGCTGACGATTGGGATTCGGCTGTCGAAGATGGCGCGGGCGACGATCTCCTCGTTGAAGGCCCAGAGGTCCTCGATCGATCCGCCGCCGCGGCCGATGATCATGCAGTCGATCCCGCCGAGTGACACGGAGTTGGCATTGATGGTTCGTATGGCCTGGGCGATCTCCCCCGCAGCCGTCGGTCCTTGCACGGTGACCGGGTACAGCAGCACACGTGTGGCTGGCCAGCGGCGGCGCAGCGTTTGAACGATGTCGCGGACGGCGGCGCCGGTCTGGCTTGTCACTACGGCGACCCGTTCGGGGAATCGTGGTAGCGGTTTGCGGCGCGCGGGATCGAACAGGCCTTCCTTTTCGAGCTTCTCGCGAAGTTGTCGAAACGCCAGTTCGAGGGCGCCGACGCCCTTCGGCTCCAGTCGGCGCACGTAGAGTTGATATCGCCCGCTTCGCTCGAAGACGTCGATATTTCCGGTGGCGATGGCTTCGATTCCGCCGGTGGGGTCGAATTTCAGTTTGGCTGCGGCTGCTCGCCACATGACGCAGGATAGTTCCGTGTGTTCGTCTTTGAGGACGAAGTAAAGGTGTCCACTGGTGTGCCGTTTCAAGTTGCTGATCTCGCCAACGACGTGGACGGTCTTGGGGAGGTGTTGGTCGATGGCGGCTTTGACCATGCGGGTGATCCGGGAGACGGTGAGGGGGGCGTCGGTTTTCAGGGGCAGGCGTTCGTTGGGGGGGACGCTTACGCGGTCTGGATCGAAGGGTAGTCGGGTCATGGCGAGGGGGATTGTAAGGGAACGGGAGGGAGGGACGAAGGGACGGAGGAAAGCCGAAAGCCGAAAGCTGCAAGCTGAAGAATGAACGACGGAAGACGGAAGGTAAGAACGACCACAGAGAACGCCGAGGGCACAGAGTAGAACGGAAGACGGAGATCCACAAACGACGCAGCGGGCACAGAAAAAGGAAGTGGGTCGGTGGGTTCGTTTGGCGCGGGCGCGGTGGGGAGATGGGGCGATCGAGTGGGGGGAATCGGCGATTCCAGAGCTGTGGCGGGGATTTGGGGGGATGACGGGTCCGTGGAGGTTGGGTTCGTTCGGCGCCGGCGCGATTGGCCTTTTTGGAGCGGGGGCGAGGGGCGGATTCCGTGTGTGCCGTGTTCGGCTGGCGCGCAGGTTTGGTGTCAGTCTCCACACCCTAATAACGCGCGGGGTGATCTGTTCTTCTGTTGGGTAGTGGCGCGCGCCCCTGTGCGGGGACGGGAGGCGGGATTATTGGGGAACGCCTGATGGCGAATAGTGAAGTGGCGGAAGCGCTCGGCCGTCAGTAATCGCCTGTCAGCCGGAGTAGCGTGTGTGCGGCGATCGCGTGCGGGGGGCGGTTGAGAGTTGGACAACGGAAAACGGAATGGCGCCGACATGGGTCGAAGATATCGGGAACGGGTGAGTTTGGCGCGGGTGTAGGCGACTTGTAAGGCGGCGCGGTGGGCGGTGGGAGGCGGTCCGTGGTGGGTGCAAATCATGGCGAGGCTGCGGCGGGCGGTGCTGGCGACGTCAAGGCTGACGGCGATGACGGCGGGCTGGTGGGTTCGCTCGCGGCGCGTGGGAAGGGTGGCTTCCGCTTGAGAATATTCACAGTTTGGGCGAATCCGGGGATGTCGGGCCGGTACTGGTTGATGGGACTCCAGGGGAAGGGGAGCGCCGGCGGGTGGAACACGGTGAGCGGCTCGAATGCGGCGCGCCCCTCCAAGAGATCGGACCACGCGTCGGCGGCCGTCGAGTCGGGGCGGAGCCAGCGTGAATAGTAGGCAGACACGCAGATAAGGAACTCGGCGTCGACGTCAGTTGGCTTGCCGTCCTTTGTGTGGCTCATGCGTTTCGCGTTGAGTTGGGCGACGGGGGGTGCGTAGGCGTAACTTCCCTCGTGCCAGCCGAGCGACGCGACAGCTTCCGGTCGGCTGACGAACCACTGTTGGGCGGCGTCGCGTGGGTC
>JAJDDS010000295.1 GCA_029260195.1 Phycisphaerae bacterium | reverse complement strand
CGAGAAGGCTCGTAGCGTCATGGCTCAAGTCGTCGGCGGCTGCCGCAATCTGACTGCGAAATGATTGCTCCGCGCTCAGTACGGACTCCAAGAAGCTCTTGATGCGAATGTCCAATTCCGTCTTGAGCGCAGTGGCCTTCTCGTCCTCGCCCATGACGCGCAGCCCCTGCAAGAGCCTGGTCGCCGTTCCGATTCGATCCTCGATGTTCGGCGTGTCGCCGCGTCCCGCCTTTTGCGACACTTCCTTCGCGGCGGCTTCTATCCGCTCACTCCATTCTGTATCGAAGGCATCGGATGCCATTGATGCGCAATGCGCATCAGCGGCATGGCAGACAGCCGTAGTCAGTCCATTCGCCACGAGCAGAGAGAGATGTTCGCTTTGGAAGAGCGAGCAAAGCCACGGTTCTATCTTGCTACGCAAATTGGAGACGGCACTGTCATCGGGTGGTGGCTCAGCGCCAGCGTGCGTGTGTTCCGCGCTGCCGAGCTTGGCATAGTGAGGCGGCAATCTGTTCACAGTCGGGGCATTCTCTGTTTCGGCCATTGTCATCAGCATCCATGCATGGTTGTTCGTAGTTCT
Source organism: Phycisphaerae bacterium (assembly GCA_029260195.1). Lineage (GTDB taxonomy): Bacteria > Planctomycetota > Phycisphaerae > UBA1845 > UBA1845 > OFTM321. The sequence continues at coordinate 2,288 of JAJDDS010000295.1, read as the reverse complement.
GTACGATGAGACCACTGCTTGTAGGTTGATCGGGGCATCAGCCTCCTCGCGCCTCCTTGATCTGTGCCACGCAAGCCTCCGGCGTGTGATGCGTTTCAGTTCCCAAGAACCGCAGTACCCTGTATTGCATCGTCTGGAGCTTGTTCGTGATGCGGTTGTCGTGCGTCCGCTGCTTCACATCTGAATGCCACTTGAGGCCATCGACATAGATGAGCAGCTTCGGCTCGCAGTCGAGATAGGCGAAGTCCGCTCGCGTCAGCAGGCGGTTGCCTTCGTACACTTCGTGCTGCTTGTCCGGCTCCGGCAGTGTTCCATTCGCCTGTATCGCCCGGAACAGCCGAAGCTCCTGCGGCGATTCGCAGCCCTCGGCCTCGGCCTCGTCCCAGTCCGGCCCTTTCGTGGTGGACACCGGAGTGACGCCCTTGATGAGGGCAGGCTCCGAAACGGTCTCACCCGAAAGCGCCCGCAGGAAGGGTACGACCAATCGCCAATCCAACAGCGAGTGCCACCGCTGGTTACGATATGATCTCAGGCAGCGGTAGCAGGAATTGGGGCAGTCGTGATCGTCGAGGTGCTTCAGCGCGGCGGTTGCGACTTTCGGGAAGTGCGTCGCCAACCGTTGGAGCGTTCCTGACCCGCCTATGATCCGGTCGATCCAGAGGATGTCCAAGACCTCCTCGTAAGGCTGTCGCCCTTCCTCGGTCACGGTCTTGGTCAGCACATGGCCTTCTATGTCGCCCTCGTCGATCTCGAACAGGCGCACCGCACCTTGGATCATTGCGTACACCAGAGACCACGCCCAAGCGACGCCAACCTCGCCTAGCTTGCCCATCTCAGGGATGTAGAGGCGGAGCGTATCTGCGTGGAGTTTGTGTCCTATTGAGAAATCCCGTGGAGTTCCGGCGCATCGCTTTGCGTGCGCGTCCATCCGGCTGCGAGAGTCCTTGTCCCCAGCCTTCGCTTTCGCGGCCTTGGCCTTCTCACGCTCCTTTTCACCGAAGTAATCACCGCAGGTCGGGCAAAGCTGAAACCCCGGACTCTCCGCCTTTTCATCTCCCGCTTTGCCCTGTGCTTTCAGGCCGTGGTTGATGAACCACAGCGACTCCTGTTGACGCAGGTCGAGCGCCCAATCCCCAACCTGCCGCCTCGTGCCATCCGCATCCGCCTGCGGGTGCGGGCGAATATCGAACGCCGAGCGGAGCCGTTCCTCTTCACTCTCGGCGGCGACCTCCGCCTCCCATGCCTGAAACGCTCCGGCATCCCACGCCACAAAGGTCTTCAACCCCGCGCCCGAATCATCCCCGATCTGCGCCTTGCACCTCGCGCAGAAGTCGTGATTGGGGTCGTTGGCGAGACCGCAGCTCCCGCAAAGCGTGAAGTCGAACATCGACTGGTCGAAGGTTCCGTGCGAGCCGGGTCTGTGCAAGGCTATTCCGTTTACGCGCCAGCGCCCTCCGCGTGCATAGATGATCTGTCCCGGCGCGAACTCGCGTTGCGCCTGCAAGCGTCCGCCGAACACCGGAGCAGGATCGTAGCCCAACGCCACCGACCCCGGATCGGCGGGGAAGGAGTAGCCGGGAAGCAAGCCCGCCTCCGCCAGCACGCGGGGCAGATAGGCGTACCTGTTGTCCTTTCGCAACTTCACGGCCAGGTCTTGATAGCCCTTATGGGCGCGGGATTCCGCAAACGACGGTTCGACTTTTGTGCCGAGAGATTCGATTTGCGTGACGGCCTCTGCCAGCAGCGCCCCGCGCTCCTCCAGTGTCTTTCGCACCTCGGACGAGAACCGTTGTCCGATGTCCTCCAGCAGAGCGTCCGTCACCAGCGGGACATCAGACCACAGGCGCTTCGCCACTTGAACAGCCGCAGGCGTCGCGTTTGTCACCTTGCTCTGGAGTTCCTTCACCTGCGCGTCCACGAGCTTGCCCCGTTCCGTGAGGAACCGCTCAAGGTTGCTGGGGAAGTCGATCTCTGCGTGTTCGAGGATTAGGCTGCGGACATGACGCCCAATCGCCTCAAGATTCTGGATGTTGAACCGTGGCGGCGGGATCGAACCAGCGATCACCTCGCTGGGATGATCGAAGAAGTAGCCGTCATGCGGCGTGTTGCGCGAGAACCCGACGACGATGCCCATTCGGCTTGCTCGCCCCGTTCGTCCCGACCGCTGAGCGTAATTGGCAGGACTCGGCGGGATGTTCCGCATGGCCACGGCTTCGAGATCGCCGATGTTGACTCCCATCTCCAGCGTCGGCGTGCAGGCGAGAAGGTTCGGGCGTGCCGGAACCTTG
>JAJDDS010000294.1 GCA_029260195.1 Phycisphaerae bacterium | reverse complement strand
CGCCAAGCGGACTAGCCGCGCAGCCTTCCCCCCACCCTATCGCGACGCTCCCCCCCCCTGATCCTCCCCCTATCGCCTGAATTTGCCCCCCCTCCAGGGGAAAACGCCTCAAGCTCGTCGGCCCCCGCGTGGCTGGCCGAGAACCCGAACGGGTTCCGACTGGGGCTTTCGGACGCCCCATCCTCATTAGTATCCTTGGATCAAGAACCGCCACCAGAAATCAAATACAATTGCCCGGTGCTCCCGTTCCGGAGCCTGCCACTTCGGCGTCTATTGGTAATGGGGGCTTCCATGCTGAAGAGGAATCGGATGATCTGACCGATTGCGGTCTCTACACGGAGGTATACGAACTGAAGACGTCTTGCTTGATTAGCAGATTAGCAGTCGTCGTCGCAATCCACATGGTGGGTGCCGGGGAACGCGTCAGCGCGGACCCGATCTTGCTTGCGTCCTATGATGTGACTGGCGGTGGTGAGATCGCTCTGGCATCACTCCCACAAGTGCAACTCGTTCTCCAACTCTCACCCGAGAATTCGCCATCTCAATCTTACCGCCTCGGGACTGGGGTCTTCTGGGAAGATGACGCGGTGGGCTCGATCGATTTTGCGCCGGGAATGCCTGAGAGCTTCAGCGAGTTCGCAAGCTTGGCCACGAACGGGATCGACGACGAATTCGGCGTGCTTGCACTATTCGCGGAAGGCGGCGGCGGCAGCGGTGGTCCGGAGTCGTGGTTGTTCGCGGAGTCACCTGACTTGGTCGGGAATGAACTTGAGAATGTTCGCCTAATCGTTCACGACCTCCAGATTGCGCAGTCGACACAGTACCCCGAGGGATTCGAGTTTGATTACGCCTTGACTTATGAGTTCTATGGAAGTCCGGTCCCTGGACCCAGAACTTTGACGTGCTTGGTCATGGGCGTTTCAATGCTGAAGAGAAGTCGGATGATTTGACCGATTGTGTCCCTTACACGGAGGTAGACGAAATGAAGACGTTTTGGTTGATCAACAGAATAGCCGTTGTTCTTGCAATCCACTCGGTGGTTGCAGCCCCCGCAGCAGTATTTGGGGCGGAGGTGGAATTGCGAGCGACCTGGAATGTGGGCGTCAGCCTCGGGACTCCACAAGTCGTCGAGTCGGCATGGCCCGTCTTGCTGTATCTTGGACCAAACCTAACAGGTCAGCCGTTTGCAATGCGTGAGCATTGCGAGAGCGCATGTTAAGATAGGTAAACTTGCGCGCTCGCCTTGGCGCTGGTATGTAAACCGACATGCAGCCAGGGAAGGCGAAGTCGGTCGGCGCCCTAATCGACGCCGCGGTGCGCGGTGAACTCACAACAGCGCAGGCGTTGCAACTCTGCAAGGACCATCCCGAAGTCATCACCCTGGCTCTTCTGGCTGCGGGCCAACGCATAGCCGAACTGGAAGGGCAACGTAGCGGGCAGCAGCCATCTCCGTCCACGCCGTCCGGCATGGTGCCGGTCTATGCCAAGCCAAATGCACCCAAGCGACGCAAGAAGCCCGGTGCCAAGAACGGGCATAAGGGTGTTCGGCGCAAGCGCCCGGTCAAGATCGATCGGCACGAAACACACCGTCTTAAGCGCTGTCCCTGCTGCGGTGGTCCGCTGCAACGATGCCAGCGCAAACGCACGCGCACCATCGAAGACACTCCTGAAGAGATTCAGCCGGTCGTCACCGAACATACGATTCATCGTGACTACTGCCCCAAATGCAAGAAAGACGTCGAGCCGGTGGTTCCCGATGCGATGCCCGGTGCCACGCTCGGGCATCACGTGATTGCTCTGACCAGTTGGTTCCATTATGGCCTGGGGATCACCATCGACAGCATCGTGGACATTCTCGGCTACCACCTGCAAACGAAACTCACCCCTGGGGGTTTGATGGACGCCTGGCGGCGGTTGGCCGAGGTCTTGAATGCCTGGTACCAGCAGATCGGCGAGCAGGCGAAGAAGTCCGCCCATCTGCACGCCGACGAGACGGGTTGGCGGGTCAACGGTGTGACCTATTGGCTGTGGTGTTTTGCGAACACCCGAGTCTGCTATTATATGATCGACCGCTGCCGGGGCAGTCCAGCCTTGCAGAAGTTCTTCACGGATGTCTTTGAAGGTGTTTTGATTACCGACTTCTGGGCACCCTATGAATCGGTCTGCGCCGAAGACCGGCAGTATTGCCTGGTGCATCTGCTGCGCGAACTGGAGAAGGTGGATCTGCGCAACGATTCGCCCGAATGGCGGGCGTTTGCGAAGAAGTTGCGCCGGTTGCTGCGTGACGGGATGCGTTTGCGCAAGCGCCCGGACTTTGCGCCGGGCAAGTTCCAAAGCCGGGTCGATCGGTTGAATGCCCGACTGGTCAAACTGGCGGCCGAGGAACATCTCGACGGCGACACGCGGCGTTTGACGAAACGTCTGCGCAAATACGCCGAGTACATCTTCACGTTTCTGGATTATGAGGACGTGGCGTTTGAGAACAACTTCGCCGAGCGCCAAATTCGCCCGGCCGTGATTCTGCGGAAGAACAGTCAATCCAACCGCTCCGACGGCGGCGCCGCCACGCAAGCGATCCTGATGAGCGTCTACCGCACACTGAAGCTCCGTGGCCTCAACCCGACGAAGACTATCGCCGACGCCCTCCGAACCTACCTCGCCACCGGCCAACTCCCACCGCTACCCGATGCCGGAATTGCAGACGGCTGAAGACTTACGAAATGTGAAACGACCATGGACAACGGACAGCTTTATCATGGATACGGGACTTGTTTGCGCTGCGGCGTCACGATTTCCCGGCGATGTATCGCCGGCCTACTTTCAACTGCCGCTACGGGGCAACGAGCCATAGACCTGACGGATACAGCGCAGTGGGAGCTCGCGTCGTCGGGCGGGTGGCTGCCGCTGCCGGTGTTGGGTGATATTGCGAAGTGTGGTTAGTTCTGAGGTTACGAGTCGGCGCGGGCGATGAGGAGAGCGAGGTGGGTGGCGACGGAATCGGCCAAGGCGTCGAGGTGGTAGCCGCCTTCGAGGAGGCTGACGAGGCGGCCGGCGCAGTGGTGGTCGGCGGCGTCGAGGACGGTGCGGGTCATCCAATGGTAGGATTCGGTTTCGAGGTTGAGCGGGGCGAGGGGGTCGAGTCGGTGGGCGTCGAAGCCGGCACTGACGAGGATGAATTCCGCGTGGAATGACTCGAGGACGCGGCGGATGTGCTTGTCGAAGGCGTCGCGGTATTCGGGGTCGCCGCTGGCGGGGGGCATGGGGATGTTGAGGGTGGCGCCAGCGCCGTGTCCGACGCCGGTCTCCTCGGCGTAACCGGTGCCGGGGTATACGTGTTGGGGGTGGCCATGGATGCTGATGAACATGGCATTGGGGTCTTGTTCGAGGATGTGCTGTGTTCCGTTTCCGTGGTGGACGTCCCAGTCGAGGATGAGGACGCGGTTGATGTTGTGTTTGTGGCGGAGGTGATCGACGGCGATGGCGGCATTTGCGAACATGCAGAAGCCCATGGAGCGGTCGCGTTCGGCGTGGTGGCCTGGCGGGCGGACGGCGCAGAAGGCGTTGGCGATGTCACCAGCGATGACGCGGTCGACGGCTTCGGTGACGCTGCCGGCGGCGAGGAGGGCGAGTTCGTAGCTTCTGGAACAAATAGCGCTGTCGGGGGTGTCGATGTGGGGGTGGCTGTTTTCGCAGGCGCTGATGAGGCGTTGGACGTATTCGTCGGTGTGTGTCCGTTTGAGGGCGTCGGAGTCGAGGGGTCTGAGTGTCAGGCGGTGGCATTTGTCGACGAGACCGCGATTGGTGAGGGTTTCGGTGATCCGTCGGAGGCGGCCGGGGCGTTCGGGGTGGTCTGGACCGGTGAGGTGGTGTTGGAAGATGTCGTCGAGGATGAGTCCGGTTTTTGCCATCGGTTACGCCGCGGTTTTGCGTAGGGTAGGGGATCGGCGGTGGAAATCCAACGGCGTGCGACGATCGCTCGATTATGGTTGGGGGTTGTTGACGGATTCACCGGCCCGGGGCGGCAGGCCGACGAAGCTTCAGTTGATGAGGCGTTTGCGTGCGAGTAGGTCGAGGGGATTGAACGATTCACTGCGATCGATGTCCACGGAGTCGAGCAACACTCCGAGCACGGGTTCGCTCTCGATGATTCCGTTCGCAAGCTGCTTGAATCTCAACAGGTCGAGCGGGGTGACGGGCGCGTAAAAGGTGTCAGGAAGAATTATGGGCATCGTGGCGGTCTCGTCCCGGAGGGGCGGGGTGAGTTGGGAATGTGACTGAAGTGCGCCCCCGCCATCAGCCGTCCCTGCGGAACTTGTTCGCGCCGCCCCGGTGTCCCGGCGATGAATCGCCGGGCTATTCCCAAATGCCCCTACGGGGCAGAAGTGCGGCAGGCGTACAACCGTGATTGGCCACGTGATCGATCCGCACCGAGGGACGGCGTTAGTTTGATTTCGGCTGGACGACATAATGAACGCGCCAAACACGGAGCCCGCACGGTGATCGAACAAGAAACCGAACGCCTCCTACTCCGCCAATGGCGGGTCGAGGATTTTGATGCGTACGCCGGGTACTACGCTGACGAAGCGACAGCCAGGTTCGCGGGCGGAGTCGTGGATCGGGATCAGGCGTGGCGTCGCCCGGCCGCGGAGATCGGCCATTGGGCGCTCAGAGGATATGGATACTGGGCGGCTGTGGAAAGGGAATCGCAGGCGTTCGTCGGCGGCGCGGGCCTCTTGTTCCCAGACGGCTGGCCCGAGCTTGAACTCGGTTACTGGATCATGCCCAACATGCAAGGGAGAGGCTACGCAACGGAAGCCGGTGTCAAATCACGAGACTATGCCTGGAAAGTCGTAGGCGCCAAGACCCTTGTAAGCTATATCGACCCCGCGAACGAGCCTTCGAAACGGGTGGCTGAGAGGCTTGGAGCCCGCTTCGACAAGACCATTGATTTGCGCTCACTTGGACCGCACGATGTTTATCGATATCCCAAGCCATGACCGGGGGAAAAGTGCGGGGCAACGGAGAGCATATTCTATTTCTGCCAGCGGGTTTCCCAGGGGTGGGGCTGGCATCGACCGTGCCCAGCGCCTGCGCTTGGGGCTCCGATCGGTGCCGCGGAATGTGTCACGCACCCAGGAGCTCGCGATGTTAAGGTTGGGGCTTGAGGTGGGGAAGGGTGGGGGCGTAGAATGACCCACTATGGACCCGCTGGACCCGTCTTTGCTGCGTGACCCGATTCCGCTGTTTCCGCTGCCGAACTGCGTTTTGCTGCCGGGGACGGTGTTGCCGCTGCGGGTGTTCGAGCCGCGGTATCTGACAATGACGCACGAGTTGCTGTGTCGACCGGTGGGCAAACGTCTCGTGGCGATCGCGATGCTGATCGCCGCGGACGAGGGCCTCTACCACACCAATCACCCTCGCGTTCGCCGGGTGGTGGGGTTGGGCGAGATGGTTCAACACACGACGACGGAGGACGGGTGTCGTCACATTCTTGTTCATGGGCGGTCGCGGGCGCGCATCGCGCTGGAAGACAAGACCGGTGTCTATCGCAAAGCCATCCTCAAGCCCCTGCCGACCGAGCCCGGGGACATGCTCTCGACGGTGGCAGCCAGCGTGGACGAGGTGCGGGAGTTGTTCGCGAAACTGGCTGACGCGGGCGTCTGCGATCGTGAACTGGTGGAGACGATCGCGACGCGGGCGGGTTCGGTGGCAGCCATGATCGACCTGGGGGCATCACACATGATCGAGTCCGACGCTGTGGCTGTGAAACAGCGGATCCTGGAGGAGGAGCGGCTCGAGGTGCGGGCAGAGATTCTGGCGTTGCACCTTCGGGGGCTGCTGGACTCGTCGCGCGCGCCGTTGGGGCATGGCGATCCGGGGCGGGTCTGGCCTCCGCGCGATCACCTGAACTGACGGCCGGCGCTCCATTTTGCGCGCTGGGACATGAGGACGATTATCGCGGTCCGAGTCGCGACCTTCGGGGGCGATTCTCGGGCATGGAACGTTTGCTCTTTTCCTTACGGGCGCGGGTCTGCAAGAAGGCATCGGCCGATTTTTTATGAGCATGCTCATTTTTCTCTTGCCAGCCGCCGATCCATGGGGTATATTATGAGCGTGCTCATATTGAGGTAATGCGATGCGTGTGACCACCGAGACCAAGAAAGCGACCCGTCGGAGGATACTCGATTCGGCGCGTAAGCTCTTTCGTAACAAGGGGTTCGATGCGACGACGACGCGCGATATCGCCGCGCGGGCGCGGATCGCGGCGGGCACCCTCTTCAACTACTTCCCCGCCAAGGAGGCTGTAGCCATGACGCTGATCGGCGAGGCATTGGATCAGGGGCGTGCGGATTTCGTCGCCCGGCGGCGCGGCGAGGAATCGCTGGATGAGGATCTCTTCCTCCATGTCATGACAGGCCTGCGGCGGCTCGAGGCGCTTCGCGGGTACGTCGGGCCGGTGATCGAATCGACGTTGAGCCCATTCGTTCGGTCCTCGCGGGGCGGTGCGACGGAGTCGGTGCGGGTCGAGCATCTCGAGACGGTGTCGGAACTGTTGGCGGCGCACGGCGCCGCCGACGCGCCGTCATTGGTGGCCGTTCATTTGTATTGGACGTTGTACCTCGGCGTGCTGGCATTCTGGTCGCGTGACGACTCACCCAACCAGGAGGACACGCTGGCGTTGCTGGACCAGTCGATGCGACTTTTTGTCGCGTCGCTGGCGGATCCACGGTTGAGTTTGGAGGTGCCCCATGACGCCTGAAATCGGAGAGTTGATGTCGGCGCTGCCGCTCGACGGGGACAAGGAAGCGTCGGCGTCGGAGGCGTTGGCGGAGGTCGTGTCGAAGCTATCGCATCGGCCGGTACCGGTAGGTTCGTTGCGGCGTCTCTGGTCGTTGGGAGGAACGCAGGCGAAGATCGCGCTGGCGTATCTGGCGTACTGGATACGAAGTGGGTATTCGGCGCGCGACGCTCGGGAGCGGGCGCGGAACGAAGCCCACCTGTCGGCGGCGATCCATCTGCT
>JAJDDS010000293.1 GCA_029260195.1 Phycisphaerae bacterium | reverse complement strand
TCCCATCGAGATTGAGATGGATGGTGTTGGTGTCGCCGGAGAAGCTGGTTGTGAAGGCGTCGGCGAATCCGTTGCCGTCGAGGTCGGCGACGGCGATGCCCATGGTGGCTTGGTTGCTTCCGTCCATGTTCGAGGCGATGCCGGAGATGACACCGACGTTTTCGAACTTCCCGTCGCCGAGGTTGTGCAATAGAGAATTCTCAGCGGAGTCGTTGCCAACGAAGATGTCCTGTTTTCCGTCGGCGTCGAAATCGACGATGGCTGTGACCAGTCCGTAACTTGGCGCGACGGCACCGCAGCCGCTCGCCGCGGTGATGTCTTTGAACTTGCCGTTACCCAGGTTTTCGTAGATCGCGTCCGCTTGCGGCGTCAGTCCGTGCGGACCTGCCATGACGTTGACGCCCTTGTAGGTGCGCCCCGCGCGACTTGGCGGGTTCTTGATGTCGAATTCGAGGTAGTTGACGACGTAGAGGTCGAGGTCGCCGTCGTTGTCGATGTCGCCGAAGGCGGCGCTGGTGGACCATCGCTTGTCGCCGACGCCGGCTTCGACAGTGACGTCGGTGAAACGTGGAGTCGTCCGAGGCGTATCGTTGCGGAGGAGGATGTTGGGTCCGTAGCAGGTGATGTAGAGATCATCGAACCCATCGGCGTTGTAGTCACCGACCGCAACGCCCATGGCCCAGCGTGTGACGTTGATGCCGAGTTCGCGGGTGACATCTTTGAAGACGCCGTCTCCGTTATTGGCGTAGAGACCCGATCCAGGGCCGTGTTCGGGGTCCGTGGCGGTGGCGCCGTTGGCGAAGAAGAGATCGAGGTCGCCGTCGTTGTCGTAGTCGAAGATGGCTACGCCGCCGCCGTCAACGTCGAGGATGGTCCGCGACGGCTTCGTTCCGCACGTCATGGTCAGGTCGACACCGCTCGACGCGGTCACGTCGGTGAATCGCACGCTTGAGTCCGCCGTGGCGCGGATCGCGGGCAACACACACAGCGCGATCGCGGCGACGCGCGTGAGGCCAGTCATTCCGGATGCCCCTTCGTGGGCCGAACGCGCTCGCGGACTCTCTCGTGCATGACGCGCGCCCGGGCAGCCCCGTCGCGGTCGCCAAGTCGCTGGAGCACGCGGGATAGTTTGAAATGCGCGCCGTAGAGATCGGGGTTTAATTGGACAGCCCGTTTGAGTTCCTGTTTGGCCAGTTGCAACTTGTCGGTCCGAATGTGAATGTCAGCCAGTCGGGCTCGCGCCTTGGCCTCGTCCGAGCGACTGCCCGCCTTTTGGGCGCATTCGATGGCCTTGCGGAAGCGCTCGGCTGCCGCGTCGATCTTGTCCGCCTCGAAATCGAGCAATCCGATTGCGAAGTGTGCGTCGGCGTAGTCCGGTTGAATGCGGAGGAACTCGTTGAACATTGTTCGGGCGTCGTCGGTCTTGCCGAGGTTGTAGAGGCACCATCCGTAGAAGGTCCGGACCACATGGTCTTTGGGGTCCAGCGCCAGGGCTCGCTCGAACAGTGGGACAGCCGATTGGTATCGGCGGTCCTTGTGGTAGGCCAGTGCGGCGAACAGATGCGCACGCGACGATTTTGGATAGGAATTGACGAGTTTCTGTGTCATCGCCCGAGCTTCATCGAATCGCTCGGCGCCGATCAGTCGCAGGCAGGCAGCCATCTCCTGCGGTGTCGGGCCGGCGGCGGGTGCCAATTTCGATGGCGGCGGGGCGGGCGCCGACTGTGCGCGCGCCGACTGAATGCTCACTGTGAGGCACACCATCGCCAGGGCGGTCCGCAGCCCTACCCCGACGAATCGTCTGTCCCATTGAAATAACCGCATGTTGTCGTCATGCCTCGGAATCCGCCTCCGCAGGCGAAAAGGCCATCAATTGAGCCCGCTTCGCGCGTGTGAGCCTACGCTTGATCGCCGCTCGTCGCAATACGCTTGTATCGCCCGCGCCGGGTTGGTACGCTCGTTTCTCGACCGGACGTGTTTTTCAATTCGTAAAATCGCTGAATCTGGAGACTTCCCATGACGCGGAGTTTCGGACACGCGCTCACGACGTTTCTACTGGCGGCTGATCCGCTCGTCTCCTTGTCGGCGGCGCGGGGGCTGGTGGTGATCCGCGTCGACGACGACGCTCCGCCGGGTGGCGACGGGATGGGTTGGTCGACGGCGTTCGACGATCTTCAAGACGCGCTGGCTTTGGCGACGGTCGTTGCATCGGGCGGCGAAGACGTCGAGGTCCGTGTGGGGCAAGGCACGTACCGTCCCGCTCGGCGTGATGGAGACAGAGCGCTCAGCTTTGAAGTTCCTGAGAACGTGTCCCTTCTGGGGGGATTCGCAGGGCTCGGGACGCCCAATCCCAATGCGCGGGATTTCGAGGCGTTCGCCAGCGTGTTGAGCGGAGACCTCAACGACAACGACGTCGGCCGAGACTATAACGAAACCTGGGACGAAAACACTTTCACAGTGCTCGACGCCCATGGCGGGCCTGGAGACATGGTGGAGGGGTTCGTGATTACGCGAGGCGTGAACGTCTTGGGGGCCAGCCTAGGCATCGGCGGGGGAGTGTCGATCATTGATTCCGACGTCACCATTCAACATTGCATTTTGCGTGAAAACTACGCTCTAGCAGGCGGTGGGGCGATGCTCATCGCTGGGATGGCGCCTCGGATCATTGCCTGCGACTTCTTGAACAACGGGTCGGGGCTAATTGTCGGCCTGCCAGATACAGGCAAGGGCGGAGCGGTGTGGAACCTCGGCAGCGATGCGGTTTTCGAGCGTTGCCGTTTTGTGGGCAATCGCGGAGCCACAGGCGGCGGCGTTCGTATTAGTGGAGGCAATCCGGTCTTCAGAAGCTGTGCGTTCATCGCGAATGAAGTCCTGGCGTTTGGGGGTGGGGTGACTACCGCCGGCGGCCAGCCCAGTTCCCCTCACATCGAAAACTGCACCTTTTTTGGCAATTCGGCGCGGACTGCCGGGAGCGCGATTTATCACAACCAGTCGCAGCAGATTTTCACCGTGGATAGTTGCACAATCTGGGGCAACACGGGTGCCCCCCCGGTCAGCCCACTGTCCCCGGGTATCGAGATGTTCTACTCTCTCGTTGAGGGCGGGTGGACCGGCGCGGGCTGGGAGAACATCGATGCCGACCCGCTGTTTGTCGACCCAGTTGGGGACGATGGAATCCCCGGAACTGAAGACGACAACCTGCGTTTCTCGCCGGACTCGCCCGGCATCAACGAGGGCAATCCCGATTACGTCTCCGAGCCGGGACAACTCGACTTGGACGGCCACGCGCGGGTGTTGTGTGGGCGTGTGGACATGGGCGCGTACGAGTTCGGCATCGGCGACTTCGAGTGCGATCGGGATGTCGACTTGTTTGATCTGGCGTTCTGGGAAGGCTGTTTCACCGGCCCCGACAACGGACCTCTCGCCGCCGGCTGCGAGTCGTTCGACTTCGACGGTGACCTCGACGTCGACTTCGAAGACTACGGCGGAATCCAGCGTGCCTTCGCCGGACCGTGAACGCGAGGCGGCGAATGGAGGGAGTATTCAAGTACCGCACGCCCCGTCAGCGGCGAGCCCGTCAGGAAGCGGTCACCGGTTGTGACGGGTTACCGCTTCCCGACGGGCGCGGCTCTTCTATCCAAGCCGCTCTCGCCCTCAAACGAGATAGCCCCATTGGGTGCTTCGGGAACGGAACGGCTGCCCTATCTGACAACGAGCATCGCAGGATCAGCCCAAGAGCCGCTCGATCGCGCGCCGTCGCCAGCTTGTACGGGATCGCAGCGTCGCGATGCTCCTCGCGTGGATCGTTTCCGCACTCCCGATCGCCCAACACCCGCCCCGCATCAACTATCACGCACACCCGAGCCGAGTCCTTGTGGTCGTCAATCCCGCGAAAACCGATACCTTTGCCATTGCTCGTTGCTCCTTGTTGGCTGGGCTAATTCACGAAACGATGCTCGTAACACCAACTTTGGGACAACGAGCCATCATCCCGCTCTGTTGACTTTGCGCGTTGCTGCCAGTCCTGGGTGGTGATTTCGCGGGCACGCGTCGCTACGACGGGGATTGACGCGAATCGGCGTGGATCGGTTTCTCAAGGCGCCCGCCGGCGAGGTCGATAGACGCTTATGGGACGTACGCGACTCCGACACCCTCGCGGGGCGGTGCTCTGTCTTTGCGCGCTTGTCGCGACGGTGGCGCTGTGCGCGGGCTGCGGCGACGCCTTCTGCCAGAGTCTCTCATCACCCCCCGAGCCGCCGCTCATCACGACCGATCACATCCAGCTCTCCCGCCTGCCCGGCGGAGTCGGATCAGCCTCACTGCGCGCGATGACGCGGTTGGGCGTAACACCCCCCGAGGTTCGATGGTCCGTGATTGATCCGCACGGCGCCGCAGCCGACGAATTGCTCGCGGCGCGTTTGGAGCCGACGACACGATTCACGCCGGGCCCGCTGGACGGCCCGTACCAGGTCCGGTGCACGGTGGCTGACGGTTGCGGACGCGAAGCCACCGCCCGCCGCGTTCTGCATGTGGGCCGTGACGTCGGGCTGGGTATCACCACCCCCCGATTCGGCATCCTCGCCGGCGGTGGACCGCGCGGGCGGGCGACCGTTCGTGTGAATCCTCGGCTTGGCTCGCCGCCGCTTGATGTGCGATGGACGTGCATCGCGCCCGACGGGAACATCGACAACGGTCGCCTTGACCCGACGGACCCGCTTGCTCCG
>JAJDDS010000292.1 GCA_029260195.1 Phycisphaerae bacterium | reverse complement strand
CACGGCGTAAGGGGTCCAACGACAACGACGACGATCGTCAGTGCTCCGATCATACCTGTGCGACTCATGAGAACATCTCCTTGTTAGGCCATTGATTCCGCGATCGGTGCGCGCACACTCCGTGCGCAGGACGGTGCCGATCGCGCTTATGGCGTTTTTGATCTGTGTTATTTGGGAACGAGTGCGACGGTTCGCATTCAATACGGACAGTTCGATCCGTACCGCGGGCTTTTCGCGCCCTCGTTCAATTGTGGAAGTACTACCCTTCCGTAAGTGTTAACGAGATTGGCGCGCGATGCGCGTATTTCAATCCGGAAATCGTGCGCGTTTTTTCGCAACTGGACGAAAAACACGTCGCGGGCGCGGTATCAATGCAAAGATGCGCGAGCGTAGTCTGATGCGGGCGCGGTGCGCGTATGACGGACGCTACAACCCGGACATCGCGCGGACGTGGAGAGACGCGGTTCGCGGTGACAGCACCAACAAGGACCAGATGCGACTACGCCCTCCGGCTCAAGTGACACGAGCCCCGGGATCGATTCTGCGGAGCGTCATCGCGGTTCGGAGCGCAGGCACTGACATGCGGAGGCGGTCGGATCACCGCCTCGCGAGTGGAATGCGCCCCGTTTCAGTCGCAGAAAACACCGCCGACACGTCGCGAGCGCAGCCCGGTTCACAAAAGATCGCAAAAAAACCGGGATCGTCTACGCGCGCAAGCACCTATTCCTCGTTGTTACATAGGGAGGGTACTCGAGTAGACTGTTGCCGCATGGCGCGGGGGCGGACCTGTTTCGGTTTGATGCGCCTATGCAGCACCGTCTGGGCAAGGACCACCTTACGCCTCGCGAGACCGAAGTGCTCATCCTGCGCGCCGCCGGAGCCGGGATTCGCGAGATCGGACGACGCCTGAACATCCAAGCCACGACCGTTGATCGCCACCTCAGCCGTATCGCGGCGAAGCTGGGTAGTCGCGATCGCGGCTTCCTGTGTCAGTATGCCGGCGATTACAATCTGCTCGGCGGTGACGGCGTGCCCGACCCATGACGTAACACATCCCCCCGGGTCCGGCGGGCCAAGCTGAAGAGGTTGTGCGATCGCGTCTCCCAGCAGATTGCCCGCACGAGGTTCGTGTTGCGCGCGGTGCCACGCACGTTTGCGCCGCACGCTCAGATCATCGAGTACCTGCACCGCCGTCTTGGACAGCCGGGGCATGTGTTCTGCCCCGCTCGGGCGGCGGCCAGGACAGTCGCCGGGGTACTGCGAGACGTTGGGGTCAACGCTGGGACCGGACCACCGGCGCTCGCGAAGTTTGAACGGGGAGAGATCGACATCCTGGTGAGCGCCCGCCACAAGAGCCGACAGCCACGGCGCCGTCGTGTCCAGTTCGCACTCCACGCGGGGTGTCCGCCGACGCTCGATGGCTACCTGGCCGACCTCGACCGCCTGCCATCCGTCGCTGTCGGCTCGGAAAGCGTTGTGTTCTACGATTCGCTGGGCACGCAGGCGTCCGCCGACATCGGGCGATACTGCGGGACGTGGGTCTGCCGGTACGCCCAGCTTGTCCGACGCACGGAGCCCGACCTGGTGGTGCCCGAGCCACGCGAGTTCGCCTGCTATCATTGTGACGTGTGCGTCGCGCAGCCCCGAGCCTGCACGGATGACGACGACGATACGGTTTCTGTTCCTCCGATAGACCGCGCACACGCGAAGAAGCCCGTCGAGACTATCGAGCAAGGCAAACCCCTCTCTCAGGACCGATGAAGCCGGATCGGTGTGTGGGTGCCGGCGGCGCGGTTTAGTGAAGGCAAAAACACCCGCCACGCCCCTCCGGATCGTCTGCACACTCGGGTGCGCAAGCGGCAGCGCCCGGACGCCCAACCTCCGGTCGTGCCGGCCGGTCGACAAGCGGATCGCTTCGACACGTCGTTCCATCAGCATCGCGGCATCGATTCCCTTCTGGCGCCGCCTCATCGGGACGCCGGACCATCGATAAATCACTGAAAAATGCCAACTTGCATACGCGCTTCGCGCCGCAATCTCGTTCTTAAGAATAGAGGGCCGCGCGAATGTGCCATTTTTGCACGGCCTCGAGAAGCGATTCGCTTCTCCCTGTCCGACGGCCCGGCCGAGACTTCTCGCGATCAGCGCGACTCGGCCGGTCCGTTACTTCAAGTGCCTGAGATTCCCCAGAGGTGGCGCAGTGGGACGCTGTGGCAGGACCACATCGATCGCCGGCGCTCAGGACAGCTGACGGCGGGGCGTTGTGACTGGGCTCCGCCATCGATTCCGCGAGCCTGTGTGACACGTATTCTCCGCAGGAATTGGGGCGATCTTGGGTGGGCAGGATTTTTTTTGAATTGGGATACGCGCATTGCGCGCAGACCTCGTTCTACTTTACGGAGGGCGCGCGTAATCCGGGCTCCGTATGGGTTGAGCCCGTGGTGGTCGTCCTTCGAGTGCTCAGGCGTTCGCAAGGCCACGCCAAGGCCGGTTTCACTGGAGCCTGGCACCGTCGGCACGAAATGCGAAGCGGACGAAATCGAATGAGGAGACGACCGTGATTCCCGTCGTGAGCCCCAGGATCGCGAGTAGCCACCGGATTCCCGGATTAGACGGGTTGCTCGGAGGGACGAGCCCAATGAACGCAGGGTCACTGTGTGCGCACAGTCGACCCGATGCATCGGATCGGCGAGGAAGTTACCGAAGAACTCGACTACCACCCGGGTAGCCTGTTCAAGCGTCGTCACATTCGTCCGAAATACGCCTGTCGTACGTGCGAAGAAGGGGTCCACATCGCCCCGATGCCGCCGCGGCCGATCGACAAGGGGCTGCCCGGTCCGGGTTTGCTTGCGCACGTGCTGACCAGCAAGTACGCCGATCACGCGCCGTTGAATCGATTGCGGGTCATGCTCCATCGTCACGGTGTGGACATCAGCGTGGCGACGATGTGCGACTGGGTCGGCCGGATGTCGGACCTTCTGTCGCCGATCTACGGCGGGTTGAAAGCACAGCTCCTGGCGGGAAACTTGATTCAGTCGGATGACACGGAAGCGCCTTACCTGTTGAAGTCGGAGAAGAAGCAGGTGGCCAGGGGTTACCTGTGGACGTACCTTGCCGAGTTCGCTTTTGCAGTCATCCTCGCATACGTGCGGGAGCTTGAGCGGGGGCGTCGCCAAGCCGCTGGAAAAGACTACTCTGAAGCAACTTTCGAAGGCACAGAAATCCGCGACAAGTTCTTCGGCGTTCTCGGCCTCGGGGATATCGGTCGCAGGAGCGCCGATACAGCGGTTAGCTTTGGAGCCCAGGTCGGCTATTGGTCTCGCGAACGCAAACGCGACTGCGAAGGCATGCGCGTATTCACTCAGCGCGCGCCGCAGGGGTATACAGCACCATTCAGCTTAAAGAAACGAGCGGCGTGGTCCGCATTGATCCCTAAGTCACGCCCTTCCTTCTTGACCTCGATTATAAGTCGGCTGAGTGCTTCGATGGTGCACCGGTAGTCGATGAACTTCTTGCCTGCCGCGCTTTCAAGGTGGATTGACGGGCGCGGCCAACCGAGAATCTCGACAAAGACCCGATCGATGACTTTCATCCGGGTGTCGGCCTCGCTACCGATCGTGTCCCAGTACCGGTTTGCCGTAACCTCGGTTACCAGCGATTTGAATTTCTCGAAGGCCGCGTCCAGTGGTTCCATCGCATTTCCCGCAAAGGCAAGAGGGTTTTCGCGCATTTGCGCGTTCCGGAAAATATGGCCACATTTTTCCGGAAATTCTGGCCACCTTGGCGGGGCAGGCCAGCGGGCCATTCGTTCCGCCTGCGGCGGGAGTTTTTGGAGGCATGGGCGGACAGTGACCGGATGGGGCTGGGGAGAC
>JAJDDS010000291.1 GCA_029260195.1 Phycisphaerae bacterium | reverse complement strand
GTCTACCAGGGCGGATCAGCCCTCGGGTTGGGGTAGGCGGCAGTACGAATCTCGGCGTAGTTGAAACCATAAGTAAGCCTGACCCCCTTAACGCGCATGTCGACGATCGCCGTGGTGCGGCGGGAAACGGGCGGTTGGCGGTGGCCGGTGTTTATGTTCACGTACATGACCACGCTGGCCTACGTCGCATCGCTCATCGTCTACCAGGGCGGATCAGCCCTCGGGTTGGGGTAGGCGGCAGTACGAATCTCGGCGTAGTTGAAACCATAAGTAAGCCTGACCCCCTTAACAGCAAGATTCCTCGCTGCGCTCGGAATGACAATGGGGACATTCGGAGTGGCAAAGGGTGGCTCGGAATGGCAAAGGTCCGCGTTGCCAGGCTCGACGGACCCTCGATCCGCGTCTGCCGCCGGAATCGCCACCGAACACGGGATGCACCCGCGGGTGATCCGGAGATGGTATTCGCCTGTGGTCAGGATTCGGATTCGATGTAGCAGATGAGTTTGTAGATGAGCCTGGCAGCCAGAAACTCGGTGGTGGCGGTTCCGTGTTGGGGGATGACCTCGACGACGTCTGCGGCGGCGATTTTCTTTTCGGCTGCCACGACGCGGAGAAGCGAGGTGGCCTGATACCAGTCGAGTCCGCCGGGTTCCGGCGTGCCGGTGCCGGGGGCGTAGGCTGGATCGAAGCCGTCGATGTCGATTGTGATGTAGACTGTGTCGCCAAGTGCGTCGAGGGCGCGATCGATCCAATCGTCGGCGTCGTAGCAATCGCGGGCAGTGATCGGCGTGATCTTGGCGCGCTTCATGAATCGATGCTCTTCGGCGGAGTAGGCTCGGACGCCGACGGGGACGATCGTCGCGCCGAGGTCGAGGCAGCGGCGCATGACGGAGGCGTGCGAGTAGGGTGTGCCCTCGAACGTGTTGCGGAGGTCGGCGTGGGCGTCGATTTGCAGGACGGAGAGCTTGCGGTGTTTGGTCATGGCGGCTCGGACCGGGGCGCTGGTGATGCTGTGGTCGCCGCCGAGGGTGATGAGGGTCTTGCCGTCGCGGATGACGGATCGTGCGACCTTGAACAGGTCTTCGTGCATCGCTTGCGGGCCGGCCATGTTGGGCGCGACGGCCTCGAGTGTGGCGACACCGGCGGTGTGGAACTCGGCGAGCAGTTCCTCGTCGAAGGTCTCGACGTGGTGCGACGCGGCGATGATGGCGGCTGGGCCGTCGCGTGCGCCGGCCTTGTAGCTGGCGGCGCTGTCGTAGGGGACGGGAAGCACGGCGTAGCGGGCGCTCTCGTATTGGCAGTATGGGTGTTCGAGTTCGAGGAAGTTATTGGGGATGCGTTCGACGGCCACCGAAGGAGTCCCTCCCTGGACGGTTTGACTGGATTCTAGTATCCGGGCACGGTGAGCACGAATGGTAATGCGATGGAGGCTGCGATCAAGATAATAATGATCCACTCGAGCACTTCCATCCTGCGGTTGGTCTGACGGTCGGACATTTTCTCGTAGGTGCTTTCGAGCGTTTGCAGTTTGCGGAGGATGGTGGCGTCCCATTCGCCGAGGTGCAGGCGCTGGGAGGCTGCCCGGTAGACGCGGGCGAGGTATTGATCTCCCAGCAACTTCAGCGCGTTGTTGACCCCTTCGAACAGCATGGCGCCGTCCAGTTGTAACTCAGCGACACGGCGGAGATCGTTCGCGTTCGACCGGCCGAGGAACGGGAGTCGCCAGCCGCGCTTTGTCACGGCTCTGTAGGACTCCGCCAGCGCCAAATCGAGGCGATCGTCGAGGTAGCGTAGTTGCAGCAGCTCGACGTTTGCGTAGTCCAGGACCATGCGTACGTCGTCGCCATCTCTATCGAAGAGGACGGCGGCGTTCCAGTCGATGATGACGGTGTCGTCGCGTCCGAAGGAGAGAGTACAGGCGTGGGCGTCGTCAACCTCCTGATCGGAGAGGAAGTTCCGCTCTGCTCGGAGGATCTGTGCAAGTTCCTGGCGGTAGGCAGTGGTTTTCCGGTGGGGGTTTATCCCGGGGGTGAGTTCGTAAACGGCGTAGTCCTCGACGAGGTCGGAGATGCTGGGCTTGGTGATGGCGGGCTTGATGGTCTCGACGAGTTCGACGACCCTGCGTCGCGAATCAGTCAGCAGTTTCGGGTTGTCGTAGAGTTCGTTGCTCAGGGCCATCAGTGAGGACAGCGGCCCGTCGACGGCGATTTCGTAGGTGACCGAGACGGCGCCGAAATCGTAGAGGACCAAGTTAAGGCGGTCGGCGGAGTCGAACGGTCCGACGTGGATGCGGACGGACTCCTGGGTTACGCGAAGGGGTGGGGGGTCGTACTTGAAGTACTGGGGGGCGCGGTGGCGGTGTTTGATGGTCTCGCGCCGTTTGTCGGTATTGATGCGGCGTTCGGCTTCCTGGAGATCGATGGACAGGCCAATGGAGTAGGCGAAGACCGCGTAGCATGTTCCCCGCTCGACGGCAGGCGTGTGCTCGGCGTGTGCGGAGGCGGGCGCGACGTTCTCAGGATTGCCAATCTCGTTGTCGGTTCGCATTCGTTGCTTAGGCTCACAATCCGCGCGACGAACCCATCAGTCTACAAACCCGAGCGCACTAAACCAACCATCCACGGATGCGTCAATTCGCGGCGTACGGAACATTGGACGTCGTGCTGGGCGAGGCGGAGGGTCTTGCGCCGTACGGGGGCAAGATTCCTCGCTTCGCTCGGAATGACAATCCACGGCATTCCCCGCTCCGTGTAGTACGACCGGACGTCGCCGGTGTTTCGAGGGTCGGAACTGGCGAGACGGGTCGCCCGGCGGTGGGTCGGCTCGGCGAGGGCGGATCAGATTTTGTAGAGGGTTTCGTAGCATTTTTTGAAGACAGGGTTGGCGCGGGCGGTCGTCTTGAGGGTGTCGACCATCCCGTTGATTCGTGGGAAGAGTCGCTTCGGCGTGCGGGGCGCGTTGCGGATCGCAATGTACTGGGCGATGAGCGGGAACGTGAGCGAGGCACACGAGTACACCACGGCGTTGTTGGTATGAGCATCCTTGATTTTGCCCCAGCTTCGCGCTTCGGACGGTGTCGCGCCAGAGAGGCCGCCCCAGTGCGGCGAGTCAGTCGTGAGTTGAAGGAAGTAATCGTGCCCGCCTTTGGAATCGTCGTTGAGAATTTGGTGGAGGGTTGGCTGGGTCTGGAGATAGAAGTTCTTCGGCGATCCGCCGCCGATTTCGACGACGCCGTTGGTGTCGGCATCCCGGACGATGGCGGCTGTCTCGATCACGTCGAGCAGTGGATTGAGCGGCAGGGGTGCGTGGAACATGTGCGGGACGATCAGATTCATCCCCACGGAGGAATCGCCGGGGGACGACGTGTAGACGGGGACGTCGTACTTTGCGGCGGCGGCGACGAACGACTTGTCGGGGCTTGGCGCTTTGTCGAGGACGGCCTGGCCGAGCGCTTTGTGGAGTGCGGCGGTCGAGAACGGTTCGGTCGGATCGAACTCTTTCAGGGCGTCCAAAATGACCTGGTCGGTGGCCATGAGGGTTTCGTCGTCGCCGATGAATACGTCGTAGATTCGCGCGACGCCGACGTCGGCCAACTCGTTGTCATCGACGTCGGGTGATCCCTGAACCATGGGCAGGTCGAAGGTGCGGTGCAGATCGTGGTAGATGTTCGCGCCGGTGGTGATGATGAAGTCGATGAAACCGTTTTCGATGAGGTGCGTAAAAATTCCGCTCATCCCGATAGGTGTCATGGCGCCCGCAATCGTGAGGCAGATCGTGGCGTCGGCTTCGATCATGCGTTTGTAAAGCTGGGCTCCCTCGGCGAGGCGGCGGGCGTTAAACCCGCTATTGGCGTAGACGTTGTCAATCAAGTCGGCGACGTTCTCGTTTCCGCTGAGTTCGAGCGGTTCGATGGATCGGCCGGCGAGCCACTTGTCGGCGTTGGGGCAGGTGTTGGGGTCGTGATGCGTCATGGTGGGGTGTTCGCTCCCTTACGGTCGCGGCTCTGTGCGCGTCAGATGCAGAAAACGGCGGCGGAGACGACGGTGGTCCAGAGGCCGTCCTTGTCACCCTCAGCCGTCTGCACAACGGCTCGGGTGTTTACGATGAGCCCTTTGGCTTTGTAGATTTCGCGGCGTTCGTCGTATGCGGTCTCGGGGTCCAGATCGATTCCATGGGTCGTGGCGAGCATCGTGGCAGCCATATCCTCGACGAAGTCGCCGCACTTGCGGTGGGTCATGCCGAATCCGTGATGCTCGGAAATGTACCCGTAATCGTCCTTGTTGGCTGGGACGGCGAGCCCGACGCCGGCGCAGGCGAGTCGGTTGGGCTCGTTGGTGCGGGACTCGGCGATAACGCATGGCACGACGGCGCCGGTTGCGAGGTTGTTCAAGCCGGCCGCTCGCGAGACGATCTTGCAACGCGGCGGGTAGATACTGCTGACGCGAACGAGGTTGAACCTTGCGATTCCGGCGTGGCGGAGCGCCTCCTCGAAGGACTGCAGGTTGCGCTCATGCTTGCCGACGCCCTTGGTGAAGAACATATGCTGCGGAACAAGTTGTCGTGTGCGCAATCGGCGACCTCCATCATGACGGTAACGTAGAATCCAGGACGCGGATTATAACCACGGGTCGGACTACCACAACACGCCGGTGGCGCTCAGGTGTGTTGCAGGAGCCTGGACAGGGTGGGGATAAGGGCTGCGAGCGCCCGGCCTCGGTGACTGACGGCGTTTTTCTGCTCAGGGGGCATTTGGGCGGCGGTCATTCCCATGTCCGGGACGAAAAAGTGTGGGTCGTATCCGAAGCCGTTGTGTCCTCGGGGGTCGTCGATGATGCGACCCTCGATGGCGCCGTCGGTTGCGGCGATGATCGCGTCACTGTCGGCGAGCGCGATGGCGCAGCGGAAGCGGGCGGTACGCTTTTCGTCGGGGATGTCGCGGAGGGCGGCGATGAGCTTGGCGCTGTTGGCGCGGTCGTCGCATGGCGTTCCGGCGTAGCGGGCTGACAGTACCCCCGGAGCGCCGCCGAGGACGTCGACCTCGAGCCCGCTGTCAT
>JAJDDS010000030.1 GCA_029260195.1 Phycisphaerae bacterium | reverse complement strand
ACCGGCGGGATTGGCTACCCGCAGGGTTCCGACGACGGGTTTCAGAATGCTACTCATCCATGGCAATCATCCTCCCTTCCGGAGCTCTCGTGGCGCAAGGTGCATCCCAATTCGGGTGGCGGCGCGGTACACCGTGGGTATGCGTCGCGACCCGTCATTGGACAGCCCGCCATTTGATTCCCCCTGTGATTCCGAGCGCACCGAGGGATCCAGCCGCGAAGAGTGCACCGGCAAGATTCCTCGCTGCGCTCGGAATGACAAAGGGGTGAAAGGACAATCGACGGCGTTGTCAGATTCGACGCTCCCCCCATTCGTGTTGGCCGAGGGAATCGCCATGCAATTCGGGATGCATGCGCACGTCGCGATCGTCGGCGAATTCTCTTGACCCGTTATCGGAGCGACCGTAGCATGCGCCGGACGGCGGGCGGTGACTGGTGCCAAGCTGGCGCGGGCGACCCCGGGCAGCCGATCGTCGAACATTTCACGCGAGGATCGAGGATATGCGCACGGATGTGAAGCTGGGCTTGCTGATATCGTTCGTCGTCGTGGTGATGGCTGGGTGGTACTTTCAGTCCGATCCCGAAGACTCGGCTGCGACCATTCCCATCCAGGACGCGGAATCGTCGCTGACGCTCGCGAGCCCGCGAGCGAGTCAGCCGCGGACGGCGACCGGGGAAGAAATGGACGCAGGGACAGAGGGACGCGGGGACGAAGGCGCCAATTCGAGCCTGGAGCGTGAGCGACGGGTGAGACCCCCCTCCACGGCCATCGAGAAGCCCACAATGGCGAAGGAAGAGGTCTCTTCGATCATCCAGAATATGCTCGCGGTGCGCGTGGACGAGGCGTCTGGTGACGATGCGCCGGTCGATGTTGACGAGGATCGTGTCGGTCCGGTGCCGCCGCGCGCGTCGGTAGCCACCGCTACGACCTCGCGCTTGGAAACTCACACCATTCGGGCCGGTGACACAATTATCGCCATCGCGCGGATTTATTTCGGCAACACCCGATATGTCCAGGCGATCCTCGATGCGAACCCCCAGATCGCCGATTCCACGTCGCTGACGGTTGGCTCGATCATCAACATCCCGGAGGGTGGAAGCGAAGGGCTGTCCCCGGGACGCGAACCCGCGACGATCGACCCCGTGGAGAATCAACACGCGGTGACGCCGCTGATCGGTGCTCCCGCGCACGATGGGCGTCCGCGCCGCCCATCGCCACCGAAGCGAAGCGTGCCGGGGCAGCGTACGTACACGGTCGCGGCCGGGGATACGCTGTACCGGATCGCCCTCAATCAGTTGGGGGAATCCTCGCGCTGGACTGAAATCCAGGCGCTCAACAAGGTGTTGATCGGCGACGACCCCGGCGCGTTGGCGGTGGGGCAGGTGCTCAAGCTTCCCAACTGACGCCGTCCAGCAATCTCTCCGCATTCGATGGGGGATCATGACACAACTCTCCCGCACCGGACCGCCTACCGTATCGGTCCATCGGGATGGAGCTACGCCGACTGGAACGGCATCTTCTATCCTGCGGGCGCGCCGTCGAATTTCGACCGCCTTGCGTACGTCGCTCGATATTTCGACGCCGTGGAGGTCAATACGAGCTTCTACCGGCCGGTGACCGCAAAAACCTCCTCGAGTTGGGTTCGGCGGATCGCGTCGTTCGAGCGATTCCGTTTCACGTTCAAACTGCATCAGTCCTTCACGCACGAGCGCGGCGATTACACCAAGCGGTCCGTCGATCGGTTCGTCGAGGGCGTTCGCCCGGTGGCGGAAGCCTCGCGTCTGGGGTGCTTGTTGTTGCAGTTTCCCTGGTCGTTTCGTCGCAACAGGGGATCTCTGGACTGGCTTCGTCGGCTCGCCGACGATTTTCGTGCGTATCCGCTGGTCGCCGAGTTCCGCCATGACGATTGGGCGTCCGCCAGCACCGAGGACGATCTGCGTGCGCTTGGGATGGGGTTCTGCAACATCGATCAGCCGGCGCTGAGTCGGTGTCTTGGTCCGTCGGCGTCCGCGACCGGATCGGTCGGTTACGTACGATTTCACGGCCGGCGAATGGACACGTGGTTCGCGCAGGGGATTGAGCCGTTCCGTCGCTACGACTACCTCTACAGTTCCACGGAGTTGGAAGCGTGGGCTCCACGAATCAAGCGCGTTGGCGACGTGTGCGGGGAGGTGTACGTGTTCGCGAACAACCATTATCGGGGGCAGGCGCCCGCGAACGCCCTGCAACTCCGCGCGATGATGGAAGGGTCGGACGTAGCTGTACCGTCCGAGTTGGTTCGGGAGTATCCGGAACTGGCGTCGATCAGGCGTGGTCGGCGCGACGGTTTCTCCGACACGCTCTTCTAGTGTCTCGGCTTTGCGACCGGGAATCGCCCGCACGCGTGACTTGAAGTCGCGATTGGCGGGGGCTATGATTCTTCGCTGGGGTGGCGAGAGATCATATCGGTTCGCCTGTCTCGGGACACCAGGGGCGGCGTTTGTCTTATCGCGCGTCGCGACGTCCGGTTAGTCTTCTTGATTCTCGCACCTTGCTTGGCATATGGCGTGCGCGCGTCAACACTCCCTTCGCGCGCGCCGATACATTGGACAGCTTCATCAATGGTCACCGATGTCGCGTGGGGGGATCACGCTCGGCGACGTAGCGATGGGTGAGTAAGCCAGGACGGGAACTGAGTGGTTTTGGATATGGCGAAGCGGAAAGACGTCCTTACGACCGGCCAGGTCGCGAAGCTCTGCAATGTCGCTCCGCGCACGGTCTCGAAGTGGTTCGACACCGGGCAGCTGCGTGGATACCGGATTCCGGGCAGCAAGGACCGCCGCATCCCCGTCGCACAACTGATCAGTTTCATGAAGATGCACGGCATGCCGCTCAACGGTCTGGACACCGGCAAGACCCGCGTTCTCATGCTGGATCCGGACGAGGAGTTCAGCCGCCTTATCCACGACGCTTTGGCGGCGCAGGGTGCGTTCGAGGTTGCATGCGCGAACTCCGCATTTGAAGCCGGTGTCGCCGTCGAGAATTTCAAGCCGGACGTGATGATCGTGGATGTAGCTATGCCGGACGTCAAGCCGGCGCAGCTCTGCCGCGATCTTCGCTCGATCGCCACGCTCGGATCTCTCAAGTTGATCGCGATTCAAGCCGCCATGACGCCCGAGCGCGGCGAGCAGGCGCTGCAGGAAGGGTTCAACGCCTACCTTGCCAAGCCCTTCGGCATTCAGCAACTGATCGATTCGATCGGCTGCGTCGTGGCCGCCTACTGACGCCCCACGGTCGGCCCCTCTAACCACACGTCGCGCAGCGCGTTCCCAGGGGATTGTCCCTGGCGCGTCGCATCGTTAACATAGGCGGCGTTTGACAGATCAAATGGCAGGGTCGGGGCTGATGAAACAAAGGACACTCTACGTTGAGACGATGGGCTGTCAGATGAACGTGCTCGACAGCGAGCTCGTCGTCGGGCAGCTGCGCGCGGAAGGGTACGAACTCACGTCCGACATGCTCGGCGCCGATGTCGTTCTGCTCAATACGTGTAGCGTCCGCGAGCATGCGGAGGACAAGGTGCTTTCCCGGCTGGGGTCGCTCAAAAAACCCAAGAGCGCCCGAGATGACATGGTCGTTGGTGTCATCGGTTGCATGGCGGAACGCGACCCGGACGGGATTGTGAAGAAAATGCCCCACGTGGATCTGATCTGCGGGCCGGGCGAGCTCAACAAGATTCCGGCGCTGGTTGACGATGTCCGCCGCACCCGCAACCGAGCCGTCGCCCTCTCGCAGGCAATGTCCCGGCGGAGTACCGCCATCGAACGGTCGCTTGAGTATGACTCGGTCGAAGCGCTCGATCTGTCCCGGGAGCAGGGCGTCGACGGCCGGTCGTCGCAGGCATACGTTCGAGTTCAACGTGGCTGTGACAAGTTCTGCACGTTCTGCGTCGTTCCGTTCACGCGTGGTCCGGAGCGCAGTCGACCGCCGGGACAGATAGTGAACGAAGCCCAGATGCTGATCGATCGCGGCGTTCGCGAGATCACGCTGCTGGGACAGACGGTCAACAGCTACGTCAGCCAGGAAGAGGGTCGCGCCGTGCGGTTTTCGGACCTGCTCGCCCGCCTCGATTCGCTGGATGGGCTGGATCGCATCCGGTTCGTGACCAGCTATCCCGGCGACTTCGGTGACGACATCCTCGAGGCGATGCGGGATCTGCCCAAGGTTTGCGAGTACCTGCATCTGCCTGTGCAAAGCGGCAGCGACGCGGTGCTCAAGCGGATGCGGCGCCAGTATACGGCCGGGCAATTCGTCGATCTGATCGGCCGGGCAAGGGAGTATGTGCCCGACCTGACGCTGGCGAGCGACTTCATCGTCGGGTTCTGCGGGGAAACCGATGCGGAGTTCGATGAGACGGTCGCACTGGTCGAGCGGTCCGCGTTCAAGAACATCTTCGTGTTCAAGTATTCGCAGCGGCCTGGGACGGTCGCGGAGAAGCGAAGCGACGACGATATTCCCGACGCGGTGAAGCGTGATCGCAATATCAGGCTTCTGAAGCTGCAAGAGGAGGTGTCGATCGCGACCAACCGAACGATGATAGGCCGGGCGGTCGAGGTGCTCGTCGAGGGTCACAGCAAGCGTGCGATCAAAGCCCAGGAGGCGGAGCAGACCCGCGGAGAGGAGGCCACCGCCGAAGCCTCCGGCCAACTCGTCGGACGGACCCGCACCGACCGCATCGTCGTTTTCCCAGGAGAAATCTCGCTGGCTGGTCGATTAGTTATGGTCCGCGTTACGGCAGCCACCGCGCTGACGTTGCACGGCGAACTTGCGACGAGTGGGAATGGCGATGAGACGCCGTTCCAACGAGGACCCATCGCGTTGAGAATCGGAGGTTGAAACGCCAATGGCCGGGGCAGATCCTTTCGACAGTGACACAGCGTTCGCGACGGCGGTCCTTCCCGACCTGGATTTCCGTCCCAAACTGCTCCCACCGTATCACGTCTTGCTGATGGACGACGACGACCACACGTACGCCTACGTCATCAAGATGCTGCGCGAACTCTTCGCCCACACGTATGAGCAGGCTTACTTGATCGCCACCGAGGTTGATCTCACCGGCAGGGCGATTGTCGACACCACGACGAAAGAGCGGGCCGAGTTCAAACGTGACCAGATCCACGCGTATGGGCGCGACGGACTCCTCGACCGCAGCGCGGGCAGCATGTCGGCGGCGATCGAGCCGTCGGTGACGTCGTAGGTCCGCGCCTCAGAATTGACGCCGCTTCCGCGATCGTAAGGGAGCGGCTTGGCGGCGGGGTTGCCTGCTTCCCTCCCTCACGGTCGGGGCTCTGTACGGACACTTGCTGAGCGGATCGTCACAGTGGGGTTGCCGCGAACTCCCGGGATGACGTCGCCAAAGACGCGGCGGCTACGGCGCGCACTTTGTGGAGAACGGGGCGCTGACGCCGTCGGCTACGTCGATCGTCGACGCGAAGAGTATCAGTCCCTCGGCGCTGGACAGGTAGGAGTTCACCTCGAGCGTCCCCCCGGAACGGACGACCTCGCCGCGGAAATTGGAGCACCCGGTGCATAGGCTGGTGACTTCGATCGTTGTCCGTATCGGAAATGTCGTCCGGCGTCCGTCTTGGCAATCGAGCTGGCGGAAAATGGCTCCGGCGGTTCGCCCTGCTATCCGCCACGACATTCTGCACTTTCGTGCGCGAGTTCTCGCCGTCATCTCCGGCGGTTGCCCAGGATCTAGGCTCGGCCTTGTTGGACTTACGCTTTGTTGGCTCCGTCGGGAGTTGCTGCGGACGCGACGGCCGTCATGATTGAGTCATGGCTTCCACGACTCGAATGCTGCGCAGCTATGATCATCGCCTTCGCGATCTTGTCCGATCGGCGGGTGACATCGGACACGCAACTCGGCGAGGTGTTCCTCGTTCCACCGCCCGCGGCTGGCTCACGTCGACTCGCGCCGAGGTTGTCACTCTTGACGTTGTCGATATGGATGCCCTCAACCTTCAGCAGGAAGTACTGGCGCTTCGCAAGCGCGTCGAATGGCTCGTTGCGTTGCTACGACTCGTGGTCGTCTTGTTGAAAGTGTCTGGTTTTTCGCTCGCCAGCGCCCGCCTCCCCGATGGGGCAGCGAAGCTCTCGCTGCTTCGAGCAATCGATCGCTCACGTGCCGTCCTTCCGCTGCAGGCCGTGCTGCGCGTACTGCGGTTGTCGCAGTCGCGGTTCCATTCGTGGAAGCGCGAGGATGAGTGCGGTCTCGACGATATCCTCTCTTGCCCACGATCTCGGCGTCTCGATGGAACGCGCGGCGTACCTTCCCGCCGTCATCGACAACTTCTCACGCCGCATCCTCGCGTGGAAGGCGTCCTCTACGTTCGATCCGAGCACGACTGCCAAACTCCCGCTCAGCG
>JAJDDS010000290.1 GCA_029260195.1 Phycisphaerae bacterium | reverse complement strand
TTCGAGCGCGTCGGCGATCGAACCGTCCGGTACCGTCGTGTGTTCAGCGCAGAACCGACAGTTGGCCCGCAGCGCCGCCCGTGCGATGGCTTCGTTGCCGGTCAGGAATTCACGCATACCGGTGTGACATCGCCTGTCACTCACGCATCTCCGAACCGCGGCGGTTGGGGAGGGGCCGTTCGGCCGTTCTGCCTGCTTCCCACCCTAACGATCCGGGCTCGGAAAAGTGTCATCCGCGCGGGACGGATCAGTCCTCGTCCTCCGCGACGCCGAACTCAGCTGCCATCGCTCCGAGGAATCGCCATCGCCGTTCTATCTCTCGTTTAACGTGTTCCATGTCGACCGCAGCCGACGTGTACCGGCGCTGCCGCGACATGTACTCGTTGATCGCCTCGATCGTGGGCGGGTCGGGACGCTCGTTGATCCGATACCGCTCACCGTGGAACACCTCGTACAACGGGAACAGCCCGCAGCTCACGGCGTACCGAACCAAGTCAATGCTCTCGTCTGGTTCCGACTTCCAACCAGTCGGGCAGGGTGAGTGGATCAGCAGGAAACTGAAACCCGGTATTTGCCGCGCGGTCCGCATCTTCCGCAGAAAATCCTCGCGATGCGCGATGGACAGGGTCGCCGCATACGGAATACCGTGCGCCACCATGATCCCCATGATGTCTTTCTTGCGCCCCGATTTGCCGCCTGGGCTGGTCGTCGTAAATACGCCCTCCGGCGTCGCACTGCTGCGTTGACCCCCGGTGTTACCGTAGATTTCGTTATCGTAGCAGATGTAAACGATGTCTTCGTTGCGCTCGGCGGCCGCCGATAGCGTGGCCAGTCCGATGTCGTACGTTCCACCGTCGCCCGCCCAGCAGATCACCGGTGTGCGATCTCTGTTCAGCCGCGCCACGGCGCGCAAACCCGTCGCCACCGCCGCAGCGCTGGCGAATGTGCTCGCCGCGACCGGTGCGTTGTACGCAGTCGTCGGGAACGCCCCAGCCGTTACGATTCCGCAGCAGGCTGGGATCACCACCAGGGGCTGCTCCTCGTTGAGCGCCTCGCCCAGCCACTGCAATCCAACCGACATGCCGCAGCCGGCGCAATTCGTATTCCCCGCCCGCAGTAGGTGCTCACATTGTCCCGGTGCGCAAGCCGTCGTCTCCGCAGCGGTGGTACTCATACGGCTAACTCCTTCCACACCGGCTCTTCGCTGCGCCTTCGCTCGATCAGGTCGTCAAACAACTCGCCGATGACCTCCGGCGTGACGTCACCGCCACCGAGGCCGACCAAATAATCCTGCACCAGGACGTCGGGCCGTTCGCGGAGGGTGGCTGCGATCTCCTGCCAGAAAATCCCGCCCGATCCCGGCGAGTGATTCCGATCCAGGACGCCAACGCGGGTCGCGCCCTCAAGCGCGGTCAACATCGCCTCGCGCGGGAACGGTCGGAACATTTTGCACTTGACCATCCCGACGTTTTGCTCCGATGCGCGACGATCTTTGACGACCCGCCGCAGCGTTCTGGCCATGGTGTTGCAGGCGATCATAATCGTGTTGGCGTCTTCGGTTTGCTCGGTGGCGACGGCGCCGTCCGGGCGTCGCCCGAACACCTTCTCGAACTCGTCAATGGCTTCCTCGAGCACACCGGGCACCCGCTCCATCGCGCTCTGAATTTCTCGCCGGTGGTGTTCGGTCTCCTTGGGCCATGTCAGCCCGCCCACTGTCGTGGGATGGTGGACATCCAACTTATGCGGGACGTTGCAATCGGGAAGATATGCGTCGATCAGTTCCTGGTCCGGCAGATCAACGACCATCTGTGTGTGCGACGTGACGAACCCATCCAGCGCCACCATCACCGGCAGCATGACGCGCTGGTCCTCCGCCACCCGGAACGCCAGCAGGATCGTATCCACCAGATCCTGATGCGAATCCGCGTAGAACTGGACCCAGGCGGCGTCACGGAGCGCCAAGCTGTCACCCTGGTCCACCCAGATGTTCCACGGCGGACCTAGCGTGCGATTCACGGCGATCATCACGATCGGCAGCCGATAGAAGCCGGCTGCGAACACGTTTTCGGTCATGTAGGCGAGCCCGTTGGACGAGCTGGCGGTGAACGTCCGGGCGCCGCCCAGCGCCGCGCCGATGCACACCGCCATCGCGCTGTGCTCCGATTCGACCGGGACGATTTCGCCCTTCGCGAAGTCGAACTTCCGCAGGAACTCGATGATCTCGGTCTGCGGCGTGATCGGATACGCACCACCCGCGCAGCCCCGCGCGGATCGATTCGCCTCCCCGGCTCGTGCCAGCATGTACCCCGCAGCGTGATTTCCCGTTACCAGTTCTCTACCCACAGAGGAACTCCCTACATTTCCGACATGTAGATCACACCGCGCGGGCACTCGGTTGCGCAGACGCCGCAGCCTTTGCAGTAACCGTAGTCAAACTCGTATTCATTACCCTTACGCACCAGGATGCCCTCCGGGCAGTGTTCCACGCATCTGTCACACTCATTGCACACACCGCAGCTAAAACAGCGCTGCGCTTCCGCGATGGCTGTGTTTCCGTTTCGCCCATCCTCCAGCCCCGTCCGTACCTCGGCGAAACTGCGCCGCCGATGCTCGGGTAGAAGCAAGTTGCTCTCCCGCCGTGGCGTGTGCGTAAACACGTGGGTCGTGATGACGTCGTTCGTCGCCACCTCACCCGCCGGCGGCGGGAACAAATCTTCACCGGTGAGCGTGCGATGGACATGCCACGCGGCCCGCCGCCCGCTTCCGATCGCCGCTGCGACGGTTCCTTCGTTGGTCGCGAAATCCCCGCCTGCGAAAATCGGCGCGCCGGTCAGACCCAGAACGCTTTCATTCTCGCGAACCTCCGCGCCTTCCGGCAGGATTGACAAATCGGACGACTGTCCCAACGCCAGAATCACACGGTCGCAGCGCAAATCGAAATAGGCGTCATCGGTCGTTTCCTGAAGTGGTCGCGGACGTCCTGATTCGTCCGGATCGCCCAATCTCATCCGAACGCACGTCAGCAGCGGACCCACGCCGTCGTGACGCAGTCGCAATGGCGACACCAGTTCGTCCAACGCGATGCCTTCCTCGAGCGCCTCATCGATCTCCTCACGGATCGCCGGCATCTGATCCCGATTGCGGCGATAGATGACTCGCACGCTGGCGCCCAGACGCTTGGCTGTTCTGGCTGCGTCCATGGCCGTGTTGCCGCCGCCCACCACGACGACGCGTTCGTTCGCCATCGACTCCGGCGTCCGTCGAACGCGGTCCAGGAAATCAATCCCTTGCTCGACGACGTCCCCGCCGAGCTCGCCCAACTCCTGGTTTCGATACCTCTGCAACCCCGTTCCCACGAACACGGCTGCGAACTCGTGTGTCATCCGCAGCAGATCCCCGCGCGAGCAAAACCGGCCCGTCTCAGCCACCACACCATGCTTGAGAATGAAGTCGACCTCTCGATCCAGTACATCCCGCGGCAAGCGATAGGCTGGGATCCCCGTCCGCATCACCCCGCCCAACTCGTCGGCGCCCTCGAACAGCGTCACCGGATACCCCAGCCTTGCCAAGTGATAGGCTGCGCTCAAGCCGGCCGGTCCCGAACCGACGATCGCGACTCGCTCGTCACGCCATGGCTTGGTCGGTTCGGTGCGGTTCGCGTGATCGGCTGCGTGACGCTCGAGTTCTCGGATATTGACGGACTCATCAAATTCCGAGCGGTTGCAGGCGTCGGAGCATGGCGCCGGGCAGACGCGTCCGCAGGTTGCGGGCAGCGGCGACGTCTCCAACAGGACCCGCAGTGCTTCGTCGTTGTCGCCGCGTCCGACGGCTTCCACGAACGAACGAACGTCGTTTCCCGCTGGGCACCCGTTGTTGCACGGTGGTGTCAGTCGTTGACGGTGCGGTTGACGATTCGCCCAATCACCCGTGTGGATTCGTGGTCGCGATCCAACGATGTCGTCGAACAAGCCCGCCACGCGCCCCCCTGACGCGCCTGCTTCTGTCGCGGCGAGTGTCCCACTGAGACGTTCCGCACGCACGCGCTCAAACGCCTCAGCCGCAACCGTTACGTTCGCGCCTCCGAAATTCACTTCCGCCAGCGCAGCCTCAACGTCAGCGAGGTCCATTCCCAGAACGCGTCCGACCGCGCCGAGCATCGTCGTATTGACGATGGGAACCGTCCGCGTCCCCAGCCCGTTGGCCAGCGCGATCTCGGTCGCGTCGATGGTGGCTACCTGCCGACCGGGAAACAGTTCGGCGAACGCCTCCGGCGGCTGTGGCGTGTTCAGCACAATCCACCCATCGGCCTTGTGGCCGGCGATCACGCGCTCGGCGATCAGCGTGCGGTCCAGCACGATGACGTGGTCCGGTTCGCGGATTTGATTGTGGTTGGTGATTTCCTCGTCGTCGACCCGCACGAAGG
>JAJDDS010000289.1 GCA_029260195.1 Phycisphaerae bacterium | reverse complement strand
GTCGTTGCCGGAGCGGACCAAACAACCCGATTGTCAAAACCTCGATGTCGATTGGGCGCCGGCGCGACGGATGCCCTGCTTTGCCTTCCGGTAGGTCATGTCAAACCAAGTTCGTGCCTGCGATGACGCTTGCAACCGATTCCACGCATCGCGCACGTACCGATTGTGCTCCTCCGCAGATGCGGTCTCCTCAATTTCAACGTTACCTGGATCGAATATGGCATAGGCGACGAACGCCGTTTCATCACCGCGGTCGACCGCCTCGAGCGCGAAACACAGTCCCGGAACGGTTTCGCAGGAAGGTCCGTAACTCCAAGTGACGTTCCTTTGTTCGTTGTCCGTGACGAACAGGAACGGCGCGTTCGCAGGAACACTGGGGCGCGATTCACCATAGACATCGCGCAACTCGACTTTTCTCGGCACGCGGCCGACACTCGTCGTCTTGAACACGCTGCGCCAAATGAACTTCTTGTCCAAGATCGTATGTTTCTCCAGTTCGGCGAGCACCAGCCGCCCGTCACCGAGGTCACCTCGCACGCAATCGTCGGCCGACAAACCCCAAAGCGGGTGCGCACGCAGTTGATCGATGCGGCCGCTCGGATCACCGTATTGGGTGTCGATGGCGATCGCCCGTTCGAAGTATTCGACTGCTAATTCGGGCTCCTTCATCCGCGCAAGAAGCTCGCCGATGGCGTGAATGCTTGGGGCCGCCACGTCAACTTCGCCCATCTCCCGTACGAGGACCATCAGAGTCTGAAGTTCCCAGAGCGGTCGCTCCTGCGTGCGGGCGAGGTCGGCGACAAGCAGCACCGCCTCCACGCAATGGCCATGCACGTGGAGTTCGTCGATGATCGCGCGGATCTGTTCACACGCGTCGCCATCCGGACGGGCTAACAGTCCCCGGGCGCGGGCGACGCGGCCGTCCCGCCACGCCCGCTCAGCGTTGGTGCGCATGTTCGACAGCACACGCGATGGAACGCCCGCGCAGGTTCTTAGATCCTCGGTGGCGATGTCGCCATCACGCTGAAGCTCTCCGGTCGGCCGCCGGCGGTGCAGGCTGCCGTCCTCTCCAATGATCGCCAGGCAATCGCAACTCGACCAAGCCACGGCCACGGGGCATGCCGGCAGAGATACTTCGGCTACCGGGCGTTCGAGTGAGCTGGACCAGAGCTTGAGCGTCAGATCCTCGAAACCGGCGGTTGCGAGATGGCTGGGACCACACGCCAGTGCACAAAAGCCGCCGCGGTGAGCCTGCACCGTGCGGGAGGCGAAGTTGTCCTTGGTGTCGTAGACATATAGACGGCCGTCGCCGGAGCCGTGCATCAACAGACCGGAGTAAGCGTCGAAATCAAGCGCGGTCAGCGCCTTCAACGGAGGAAGCGGGAAAGGCTCACTCGTATACCGCGTCTTCAGCTCATCGAGATCCCAGATGCGCAAGACGCCATCGAGACCGGTGCTTGCCAACACCAGCGAGCCGAGCGAACACAGCGCGAGAACACCCCCATCGTGAGCGTCGATTTCGGTTACAGACCGGTGTTGGGCCACGTCCCAGACTCTGATACATCCGTCTTCACCGCCCGAGGCGAGCAGGTCGTCCGTCAAGAACGCAAGACCCAACACGCTCGTGCCTAAAGAGCTACCATGAAATACCTCGAAGATCGGTTTCGCGTTGGCGCACGGACGGTGGTTTTCGAGCGCATAGACCTGCAAAAGTCCGGCTCGTGTACCGGCCGCGAGACGAGTACCACCGGGGGACACGGACAACGAATAAATCGAGTAGCCTCGACTAAACTCGGCTACCGATGTCGGTGTGACGTTCCCGCCCGCACCGATTTGTGTCATCACTGATGGGCTCCCGCCGCCGCTGCCCAGGTAGAGCACTTCGGCCGATTCTGAGGTTGGCTCAGGACTCGTGAATCCTCGTTCTGCGCTGAGAGCGGTCATTGCATTCGCCTCACGACTCATATGCATCACCGCGCGGGTTCACCGGGTATCTTCCCCCGACATCGTCCGACGTGTTCGCGCCGGGGCGGAGATGCCGGAAGTTGTCCGGCAAAGGAATCACATACTGTCTAACCTGCGGCAGCCGCGCATAGGCATGCCCCGAATTCAGTTTTGCGGGTAGATCCTGCTGTGCGCGGGAGTGAGCACCACCTAGCCCGGGTCGCGGCGGTGCCGGCGCCTTGCCTCCGTCACCTTTAGCGTACATTTCAAGCATGGAGATGGTCTGCTGCGTGTAATCGCTACTTCGACCTGCGGAAAAGTTCTTCCAACGCTCAACGGCCGCCATCGGGGCGTATATGCGCGCCAGGGTCGGCGAGCCCGAACCGTAGTTCAGTGTTTTACCGCTTTCTTCCAGATACTTTTGGATGGTGTTGAGAATGCTTCCGCAATCGCCGATCTCGTGACGCATGCTTGCCGCCGCGTGATCGTAATGTCGCTTGGGTTCGCGCCCGTGCAGCCGGGAGCGTCCACCCTCCAGCACCGTAAGGTTGTGGTTCGCCTGGTTTCGGTACTGGGAAGTGAGGCTGCCGTATTGATCCAGTTGGTCAACAACTGCTTCAATCTCCCGCAGGTGGTGAGCTTCAGCTTCCTCAGCCTTGCGACGAGGGTGCTCAATGCTGGTGTTTTCGGCGCTTGGCGTTGCGCCGAATTGCTCGCTGGTCTGTCCTCCGGCCTCCGCATCGGCCGCTCCTGCTTGTGCCCGCTTGTACGCCGCGATCTTGTTCTCAAGTGCGTTTCCCAAACGGGACACGTCCCTTCTTGCACGGCGTAGGTTGTAGTTGTCAAGTGAAAGTCGCATCATCGAGCTATTCCGATCCACCACTCAACTTCGAGTATGGGGGGGGTCACTTCTTAGGCACTTCGATTTTCGTCCTCTTCATCTCACGCTCTTGCTGCTGGAGTTTCTTCTCTTTCTTCGTTCGGTCCTGTGTTTGGTTGGCCTTCTCTTTGTCGAGATAGCCCTTGTCCTGCTTGCTGGCCATCTCTGCATCATTCAACTCCGACACGACTGCCTTGGTCTCAGTTTTTGTTTTCGCCTGTTTAATCGCCTTGGTATCCTGATCCACAGTTTGGCCTCTTTTCCCGAGTTCCTTCTCATTCTTCTTAGCGCGATCGAAAACACGCTTCTTCAATTCATTGCCCTGCTTCGCGTGCTCCTTGTCGGCCGCGTCGCCGGCACGTTTGTAGCTCTTCTCTGCCTGCGCCGTTCCTTCCGCCGTGCCGCCCTTTGTTTTTCTCGCCGTCTCGCTCGTGATGCGCTTGTCGGCCACCACTTTCTTCGCGTCTTCCAGACGCTTGGCGCTGTCTCGCTCGTTCTTGGCTCTTTCCCTCTCGATTCCTTTACGATTTTTCGGAAGTTCGTGACCCATGATCATGCCCCTTCATAGTCGCTGACTTGTGAAGCCGTTTCTCTACGGCAAGGCATACTACGGAAGTAACTTATCGATGCCATCGATAGCCGTTTGCACTGCTTTCCTGGTCTCAGCGTACTCAGAGCACAGGATCATTGCGTACTGAGATTTGGTGTACTTGAATCGATCCCGCACAGAGGCGGATAGTTGACTAGCCCGCTGAATGCTCGACACACGGGGGCTCCATGTGCGCCTTGTGAACTGCACGACAACTCGGCTGTGGAGCGTGCCACGAGTTTCAGCGAGCAGAACATATGCTCGGTTCAGCTCTGAACGGCGTTGGACGGGGTCTTCAAGCTCCTCCGCGGAATGGACATCCTGCAATCGGATTGCCTCACATGTGGCGCTCGCGTCGCTGATGATACTCTTCAGTGCGATCAGCTCGTCCTCGATGACGTACAGTGTCTGCAATGCTCGCGCCTCGATGTCTCTGATGAACCACCCGTCTTGCGCGAGCGACGACGCGATGGAATTGTCGGCTTGCCCGGTACGAATGCGCAAGTATTGGTTGGCGTTCAGGCATCGCACGCGCCGTGGCTTGAATAACCCTTCGGTGTAGAAGTAGGCTTCACCGGGATTGAGCCTGGCGGCTTCCTCCGTCTC
>JAJDDS010000288.1 GCA_029260195.1 Phycisphaerae bacterium | reverse complement strand
GCGCGACCAGTTCCAGCCGCTCAGGCACGCCCAGGCTGTGCTGCTTGGCGTACTCCCGCAGTTCGACGCCATCGACGAATTCCATCGCGATGTACGGCTGACGACCAGCTTTGGTGGCGATTGCGCCGGCATTGTAGATTTGGGCAATCCCGGGATGCTGCAACCGGCCGAGCAAGTCGGCCTCTTGCTGAAAGCGGCGCAGCATGCTGCGTGACAATGCGCTCGGTCGGATCATCTTCAACGCGACTCGGCGGCGTGGATGGTCCTGCTGAGCGGCGTAGACCGTACCCATCCCACCTGCGCCGACAAGTGCCAGAATGTGATATTGGCCGATCGTCTCGGGGAGCATGCTCGGCGATTCCGCGTCGTCGAGTTGGCCGGCGGCAATCGCCTCAATGTCAGCAAGCAGTTTGTGGCCGATGCCGAGTTCGCCTTCGCCGAACGCATCCTGATCGTCGTGGTCATGGGCCAGGAGAGACTCGACTTCACGGCGCAACTCCTCGTCGTCGCCGCAGGCTTGATCCAGGTAGCCGCTCCGGTCTGCAGGTAGCAGCCCGACAGCTTCACAAAAGACCTCCTCGATACGTCGGTGACGATCGCTACTCACGACATTGTCGTCCCGCTCAGCTCCCTCCGAAGCCACGCCCTGGCCATTCGCCACTTACGTTCTATGGTGGATTCGGACACGCCCAGGATTTCCGCGACCTCGTTGACCTGCAGTCCGGCCAGGAACCGCAATTCGGTGATTCGGGCCTGCTCCGGATAGAGGTCAGCCAGTCTGGCCAGCGCTTCATCAAGCGCCACCAGGTCGATCTGACTCTCAGCGGTCGGCGGCGTGACCAGCCCGGAGAGGGTAACCCGATGCTGACCGCCTCCACGTTTGGCGGCTTTCTTGCGTCGGGCATGATCGGCGAGAATCTGACGCATGGCGCTGGCTGCGACGGCGAAGAAGTGCGCCCGGTTCTGCCAGCCGGATTGCTCGCCGCCGACCAGCTTGACGTAGGCCTCATGCACTACGGCGGTGGGCACAAGTGTGTGGTTGGGAGACTCGTGCCGGAAGTAGCTTCCCGCCAGGGCTCGGAGATTGTCGTAGACCAACGGCAGCAACTCCTCTGCAGCGGATCGTTCCCCCCGTGCCACGCGTGTGAGAAGGAGAGTCACATGTTCGGGCGGTCGCGCTGTCAACGGCTGTAACTCCAGGAAAACACAGCTCTTAAGTGTATTGTACTGACGACGATGCTCCGGCTCAATGAGGTGGTGCAATCGATTCACCTTCGGCCTCCAAGGAAGACGAAAACGTCGATGACCGGATACCGACCCCCTGGACCGGCTCGGTTTTCGTGACGGGTGCCAACCCCGTTTTACGCAATCCGGGCATGGGGTGAGGCAACCCCGTTCTTGTGGTTTCGTGGATCCCCAGGATCAGCGAGAGTCGCGGTAGGGACGGGCCTTTCGGCCCGCCCCCCGCACAGATCCGGACGAGCGGAATTACCGCATCCGGCTCCTGCCCCGGGTGGTGACGTGGAGAAGGGAACAACATGAAAAACCCGAAGTCCCTGCCGCCGTATCGGCGTGAGAACCAGTGGCACCCGGATGATCCGGCACGGTGTCCGGTGGGTGCGGCTCGCACG
Source organism: Phycisphaerae bacterium (assembly GCA_029260195.1). Taxonomy (GTDB): domain Bacteria; phylum Planctomycetota; class Phycisphaerae; order UBA1845; family UBA1845; genus OFTM321. The sequence goes on along the minus strand of JAJDDS010000288.1, from coordinate 3,483 downwards.
TCGATTCCCCAAGGCTGGCCCCCTTCCCTCCATCCCCTCCGCGGGCAGCAGCATCGGACGACTTGGGTCGAGCAGATTGCTGACACCGTTGTTCGGGGACTTCGCAGGTACTATGGGGCCATCCGACTTCCCGCGTTCGTGCATCATCGGCGTGCGTCCTTAGACTTCCCGATGCGGCCTGCCCAGTCACCTGGGTCGGGCGAACGCGGGATCTCCCGGTTCTCGCGCGAGGTGTTTCCGCACATGCACGGGGTCTCTGACCGCGCGGGGCCTCGTCGCATCTCGCGATATCGATGCGCCGAGTGTGGCCTTCCGCCTTCTCCTACGGCGTCGGCGCCCCGGAGGGATGTTCTTTCGCGGCTCAATACCCGGCCTGCACGTACCCCTGTCAACGCTTCGCCCCTGCCCTTGCGGACAGCAACGCATGACTCGGGGCCGCTGTGGGCCGCTAACCCTTCAACGTATGACTCGTTCATTCACAACACCTCGCCGGTTTATCCCGGCGCACAGGAGACAAAACATGTCAGATAAGCGTAACCGGCATCTGAAATGGTCGGAAAACCTTCCTACGAATCGTGCGGCGTTGTTGGGGGCAGCGGTGCTGACCTCGCTTGTTGTCGGCGGGCCGAAAGTACGGGCAGACGCTCCGGAGTACTATGTCGTCACGGTCTACTTCGGTGGAACCAACTGCACGGAGCATATGTGGTCGCTGGATTACCGCTGGGACCAGCCTCCGACCCTGCTGGGAGCACACAATGGTCTCTTCGCAATGTGGCAGTTCTTCGGCCAGGAGGACGGCCTCGCTGCTCTGCATCACTATCATCGAGAGGAAGTTCAAACGCTGGATTCCGGTGTCAGGCTGCATCACAAGACGCACTTCGTCAACGGCGTCGGCTCGGAAGGTGGGCCCGGGCCCGTGGAGCTCGCTATCAGGATAGCGGACATCGCCGACCCAGCCAGGCCCGGTGCTGTCAGAGGGTGGAACTGGGTCATCGAGCAAGCCCACCTATATCTCGAGCCGGTACTCGCACAAGCGGCGGCGGATCCCAACATCGACGGCGTCATTCTGAACACGGTGGGATTCAGCCGTGGGGGGGTGTCGGCGCTTTGGTTCGCCAACCAGAAGGCCCATGATGCGCGAATCTCGAAGATCAACATTCTGGCCTTTGATCCCGTGCCGGGCTGGTACCCGGCTGATACCAGGGTACCGTCCCCTTACTTCTACTTCGGCAGTCCCGTGTATCAGAAGGTCAATCAGTACGTCGGTATGTACGCGCGGGACGAAAACTCGGGCCAGTTTTGGGCGCTGATGCCACTCGGCATCCAGAAATCACTCACGGTCGCTTTCCCCGGCGCTCACGAGACCATCGCGGGAAGCAGGGCCGTTCTCGGGCACTCGTTTATGGGCGTGTGCTGCTGCGCCACCTGTCCAGTGGGGACGCCGAACTGCTTGTGGGACCCGTTTGGCCAGGACAATGCACCCGGATGGATCGGCCGGCTGACCTCACTAATCGCGTCTCAGTATTTGCGGTCTCCGGAGTGGGGTGCGGCCCAGTTCGTGGACACGTGGTATCACTCCGGTCTCCAGGTCCCCTCGTTCGAAACGTTTGTGGATTTGTTCGATTATTACGAGACCGGGCATCTGCCATACCCCTACGAATGGATGAGGTCTGTTGGATTCCTTCCGGGACCCGGTTACCCCGGTTGTCTCGATCATGACCCGTGGCTCGTGCCATATGAGAGGCGAGCGATCGAACCGCTCGTCGGGACCAATGAGTACTCCTATGTTGCGCCCGACCTACTCGCAGTCGCCCCGCTCTGGCCGTACCACTACGCATCCTGGGCGGTGCAGGATGATATCGAGCCGATGCTCGGACAGCCGCCGGTCGCCGATGCGGGTGCCGACCAAACGGTGATTGCCTACGGCGGCCAACCGGCCGTAGCCACGCTTGACGGCTCTGGGTCTTCTGACCCAGACGGGAGCAGGCTACTGTACTACGAGTGGAGTCTTGACGGAGCCCCCGGTTCCGTGCTTGGGCAGGGACACGGCCTCGCCATGATGGACGTTGCACTCGACGTGGGGCAGTACGACATCCGGTTGTCGCTGTATGACGGCTATCACGTCTCGGAGAGCGTCACCAGAGTCACGGTTGTAACGCCATGCCCGGTCATCCACGTCGACGACGATGCGCCGCCGGGCGGCGACGGCCGCAGTTGGCCTGCCGCGCGCAACAACCTCGTGGAGGCGATCGCTGTTGAGTGCGGCGTTGCTGAGATTCGAGTTGCGGGCGGCACCTACAAGCCAGGAACAGCGCGCCTGGACACTTTTCCCCTCAAGAACGGGGTGACGATCCGCGGCGGGTATCGCGGCCAAGCCGGCGGTGGAGAACCGGACGACCGCGACATAGTGCTGTACCAGAGCGTGCTCAGTGGCGACATCGGCACCGTGGGCGACGCGTCCGACAACGCCTTCCATGTCGTGACCGGTAGCGGAACCGATGCATCCGCAGTTCTCGATGGTTTCACCATCACCGGCGGCCATGCCAACGGCGGCAGCTGGGAAGACCTCGGCGCGGGCGTCAACAATTCTTCGGGCGGACCGACGCTGCGCGACTGCACGCTTGTGGACAATTCTGCCGTTCTCGGCGGCGGCGGGATGTACAACCGCACGGGTAGTACGCCGACGCTCATCGGCTGCACGTTCTTGGGCAACGAGAGCGGCACGTACGGCGGCGGCATCCACAACTACGACGCGAGTCATCCGACACTCATCAACTGCCTGCTCAGAGGGAACTCGTCCGCGCAGGGTGGCGCGATTCAGAGCCACACTGGCTGCAATCCGACGCTGATCAACTGCACGCTGGTCGACAACACCGCTCAGGAGGCCGGTGGTGCCCTACACAGCTTTGCCAGCACAACTGATGTTGCCAATGCGGTCCTGTGGGCCAACACTCCCCAGCCAATCCATGACGACGGTTCGGCCACAACGGTGACGTTCTCCTGTATCCAGGGTGGCTTCGCTGGCGATGGCAACATCGGCGAGCTATCGGAGCACAACCCGCTCTTCGCGGGCACCGGTCACCGACTGCTGCCTGGTTCGCCGTGCATCGACGCGGCGAACAATGACGCGGTTCCGCCGTCGGTCACGGTTGACTTGGCCCGCCACTGGCGTTTCGTGGATGACCCAGCCACCGCTGACACGGGCGCGGGAGATCCGCCGATCATTGACATGGGTGCGTACGAATACCGACCCGGCGATGGCGACGGGGACGGGGACGCGGACTTGATCGACTACGACGCGTTTTTGAATTGCGTGACGGGCAATCTCGGCGGGGTCCCTCCGCAGGGCAATCGCATCTAAATCATCTCGCTGATTAGGTTTCTCGGCGAACATCCAAAACGTTCGGCATATGTTAGGTGTTGCGCTGTGCGTAACTTGTGGATAAGTTGCGCCTCTGTTTTTGCGTGAGGCCTTACATTCAA
>JAJDDS010000287.1 GCA_029260195.1 Phycisphaerae bacterium | reverse complement strand
CGCAGAAGGATGGGCCGGTCCCCGTCGGTCCGCGCTTGAACCAGCGCGGTCATCTTCCAGGCGTGCAACGGGTTCACGCGTGAGTCCGAGGTCGCGGTCATGAACAGCGTGGCTGGATACCGCACGCCCGCGCGAACGTGGTGATACGGGGAGTAATCATAAAGCCACTTGAACTCCTCGGGATCATCGGCTGACCCGTATTCGGGGATCCACAGTCGGGCGATGGACCAGTTGTGGTATCGGATCATGTCGAGCAAAGGGACGGCGCAAACGACGGCGCGGAACAGTTCGGGACGCTGCACCATGCAGGCGCCGACGAGCAATCCTCCGTTGCTGCCGCCGTAGATAGCCAGGTGATCGCTGTCGGTGAACCCGCGTTCGATAAGGGCTTCACCGGCGCCAATGAAGTCGTCGTAGACATGTTGCTTCTGCCCTCGCCGGCCCGCCTGATGCCAGTCGCGCCCAAACTCTCCGCCCCCGCGCAGGTTGGCGACCGCGTACACCCCCCCGCGATCCAGCCAGACAAACAGGTCGGGACGAAAGCGCGGGGACAGGCTGATGTTGAACCCGCCGTAGCCATACAACAGCGTCGGGTTCTCGCCGTCGCGCTTGAGCCCTTTCTTGTGGGTGACAAACATTGGCACTTTCGTGCCGTCCTTGGACGTGAACCACTCCTGCGTCGTCTCATAGCGGGTCGAATTGACATTAATGGTCATGCGGTCGACGAGGTCGAGCGAATGGGAGCGCAGGTCGTAACGGTAGACGGCTGGCGGGTGGGCGTACGATGCGAAGGAGAAGAAGAACTCGGAATCGTCCCATTCACCGGAGATTCCGCTAACGGTTCCGATTGTGGGGAGTTTGACCTCCTCGATGCGTTTTCCGTCCATGCCGTGAATGTAGACGCGCGAGTGTGCGTTATGGCGCATGTTCAGGACGATCTTGCCACCAACCACCGAGAACGAGTTGATGACTCCCTCCTGCTGACCTATGAGATCCTTCCATTGATCCGGTGCGGGGGACTTTGGGTCCGCCGTCACAATCCGAAAACGCGGGGCTTCGTGGTCGGTGCGGATGAGGAGTTGGCCATGGAGCAGGTCGGCACTGACCTTGGCGTCCAGTCCAACCGCGATGGGCTTGAACGCGCCCTTGTCGCCGGCGGGCCTGAAGTAGAGGTCGTTCTTGCTCCAATCGACGGAGCGGCTTAGGAATTCCCAGTCGTGCGTCGAATTGCCATAGGGGTCGAGCATTTCCTCTTTGGTGACCAGATCGCCGACGACGAGGGGATCGTTCTTCCAATCGTCGCCAAGGCGGTGGTGATAGACCCTGCGGTTGTAGTTCTCGTCGCCCGTTGGGACGGTGCCGACGGCGGGGTAACGGGTGTAGTGGAAGGACTTTTCGTCCTTGGCCCAGGTGATGGCGCAGTAGCGGGTGTTCGGGATGATGTCCGGGCGGTGCGCGCCGGTCTTGACGTTCTTGATGTAGAGGGTGCTCTTCTCGTCACCACTGGAACTCTTGCCGTAGGCGATCAGCGAGCCGTCCGGGGAGATACTGGTCCAATCCAGGGCGATGGTCCCGTCCTGGCTGAAGGCGTTCGGGTCGATCACAATCTTGGGCGGCGCGCTCATGCTCCCCTCGCGCACGAACAGCACTGAGTGATTCTGAAGCTTCTCGCGCCGGTAGAAGAAATACCGGTCACCGACGACGGTCGGCGCGCTTGTGGTTGTGGCTGATCGGAGCTCCTCAACGCGTTTCTGAATTGCCGCGCGCTCGGCGTAGCCATCGAGGTGATCGCGGGTATAGACGTTTTGCTTGTCGACCCACTCGAGGACCTTGGCGTCCTGCTCGTCCTCGAGCCACCGATACGGGTCAGCCACTTTCACTCCGTGCAGGTCGTCGACCTGATCGACGGCGCGCGTCGGCGGTGGGGCGCTGCGACGCGATTGTCCAGCCGCTGGTCCCGTGAGCAGCCCGGTCAGCACGACTAGGGTTGTGAGGATACGCGTGGCGCATGATCTGATGGAGGTGTTCCGGGTCGACATCTTGTTGGTCTCCTTGTGGCCCGACGAGCAAAAACGGTAATCGTATCGGCGCGCGCCTAATGTACCGATTGTCGCACAACCTCGCAAACGTGGGCACGCCGGTCAATGTCGGAATTCGATTCGTAGGGCCGCTTTGGCGCACGGTGGCGAAGAACGGGCAGTGGGGTATACTTCGGGGAAGTCGTCCCCACGGGGCTCATCCCGTGGGTCTTGCTTCAGGGGGCATGACGGTGCGGGACTTGTCGGATATTCAGGAGAAGATCAACGGCGGCGAGCGGTTGTCGTTCGCCGACGGGGTGCGCCTCTATGAATCCGACGACATCCATACGTTGGGCGATATGGCCAACCGGGTGCGGGAGCGGCTGCACGGACGGACGGCGTACTACAACGTCAACCGGCATATTAACTACTCGAATTACTGCGTGCTGCGGTGCAAGTTCTGCGCGTTCTACGAGCCTTATCGGCAAAAGGGGTCGGGAGTCTTTTTTGACATGAGCGGGCGTCAATCGCCCAACCAAGACGAGGCGTCCAAAAAGACTCCCGACCCCTTAAATGGCCCCTTAAATGGCCACCCCTTAAATGGCGATAGCGAGGGGTATGAGTTGGGTGTGGGCGATGTGGTGGCGCGGGCACGGGAAGCGTACCAGCGGGGCGCGACCGAGGTTCACATCGTCGGCGGGCTGCATCCGATCCTTCCGTTTTCCTACTACACCGATATGTGTTCGGGTATCCGCGAAGCCTGCCCAAAAATACACATCAAAGCCTTCACCGCGATCGAGATTATCCATTTCACGCGTATCACTAAGCCCCGAATGACCATCACTGAAGTACTGACGGCGCTTCGCGAGAGCGGGATGGGCTCGATGCCCGGCGGCGGAGCTGAGATCTTCGACGACCGCGTCCACGACGAAGCCTTCAAGAGTAAGGTCGGTGAGGCTGAGTGGTTCGAGGTACACCGGAAAGCCCACGAACTCGGCATCCCCACCAATGCGACGATGCTCTACGGACACGTTGAGACGCGGGCCGAGCGCATTACACACCTTATCAAACTGCGTGAGCATCAGGATGAGTCGGTGGCGGCGCGAAAGGCGCGGTTCAACTGTGTGATCCCGCTGTCGTTCGTGCCGGACGGCAGCGCAATGTCCGAGCTCCGCGGCCCCACGGGTCTGGAAGACTTGAAAACACTCGCGATCACCCGGTTGATGCTCGACAACGTCCCCCACGTGAAGGCGTTCTGGAT